>CAZAAF010000466.1:0-4256 GCA_964482575.1 uncultured Verrucomicrobiota bacterium
AGGACCATCGTCATCTGGCTTTTCAAGGACAAGACCAGCTATGACCAGCATGTCTGGTCGCTGTTCCAGGACCGTCCCGACACGCCGTTCGGTTACTATTCGTCCCAGCACGCGGCGCTGATCATGAACATCGCGACCGGCGGCGGGACGCTGGTGCATGAGATCGTGCATCCGTTCATGGCCGCCAACTTTCCGGCCTGCCCGGCGTGGTTCAACGAGGGCCTGGGTTCGCTCTACGAGCAGAGCGAGGAAAAGAACGGTCATATTCACGGCCTGCCCAACTGGCGTCTGGCGGCGCTGCAGCAGAACATCCGGGCCGGAGGCCTGCCGGACTTCCGCCAGCTCACCTCGATGACCGACGATGCTTTTTACGGCCGCAGCGAAGGCGCAAGCTACAACCAGCATTACGCCCAGTCCCGCTACCTGTGCTATTACCTCCAGGAGCGGGGCCTGCTGGTGTCCTTCTACCGGGAGTTCACCGCGCACGCCGGCCACGACCCCACCGGTTACCAGTCGCTCCAGAAAGTCCTGGGCACCACGGACATGAAAGCCTTCACCGAGCAGTGGAAAGCCTTCGTGCTCAAGCTGCAGTTTCCGTAAGGTGCACGAACAACGCGTGCCCTGCACGCAAGCAATACCTCAATTGCTTTTTTCTGTTTTCGCAGCCTTCGGGATCTTTTTGAGCGATGCGCGGTACTGGCCGGGCGTCTGGCCCGTGTATTTGCGAAAGACCTGGCTGAAATACTGGCTGGAGGAAAACCCCGCCTCCAGGCCCGTTTCGGTCACGGTCGATGAGTGATCCGCCAGCATCTCCTGCGCTTTGCGGACGCGATGGCGCACCAGATAATCATGGGGTGTCATGCCCGTCTGGCTCTTGAACAACTCAAAGACCCGGGCCCGGCTGAAACCGAGGTGTTTTACCAAGTCCGCGATTCTCAACGGCTCGCCAAACCGGTTTTCCAGATACTGGATGGCCGCATCGACAATCTTCCGGGGCTCCGCCGCGCGCGGGACACTCGACTCCGAAGCCGCTTCGACCAGCGCCAGACAGGCCAGCGCCCGGATGCGTGCCTGCGTCATCAAGTCCGGGGCCTGATCCGCGCACCGCTCCACGATCTCAAACAGCCGTTTGACGACCCGCCGCAAGTCTTGTCCGAAAGGCCGGACCGTCAGGGACGATCCGCGCAGGAAAGTTTCCAACCGCATCAGGTCCTGGGTCGTGAAGGGAGAATGCGGCGACGCCCCGCGCCGGCGGGGGGCATACTGGATGCCGCAGATGGTGGACGGCGCGCGCACATTGCCAACGCCGCGGTGGACCAACCCGGGCGGCACCACCAGCAGGAATCCGCCCGAGACCTGGATGGAGGGTTTGCCGCGAAACTCGTAGTTGATTCCGCCATCCAGGAGGAAGAGCACTTCAAAGCCTTCGTGCGCGTGCCAGGTGATCCGCTCGGCCTGGTGACTGCGGATGGCGCCAATGTGCACCACCAACCGTGATTTGATCGCCCGTCCCCGGATGAGTTTCATGACTGTTCCCGCGGCCATCATCCCCGGATGTATGAAAAAGTCCACTCGATTATTTCGTAAGACGAAATTAGCTTCGTGCGATACAGTGCCGTCATTGAACACGGACACCTGCAAACCTGCCGAAAGCCATGACCGGAAGAACGCCATCCCCTTCCCCGGCGTGCCTCCTCCAGAGAAAGGAACCCTCATGCACCACATCGCGATCCTCCTTCTGTGCCTGCTGTTCGCCAGCCTGCCGTCCACCGGCGCAACCGATGCGGCGAAAGCACCCGAGTCCAAACTCGAACGGATGAAATACAACAACCCGGGCCTGGTGGTGGACCTGGGCGCGGGGCTCTGGGCGTGGCCGCTCCCGATGGATGTCAACGGCGACGGTTGGATGGACATGGTCATCAACGAAGAAGACGTCCCGTACAACGGCGTCTATGTGTACGAGCATCCGGGCACCCCGGGCACGATGCCGGTCTTCAAGCCGGGCCGCCGGCTCAGCGATGGCATGATCAACGCCCAGGTGAGCTACGTGGACGGGAAGCCGCGCGTCTTGAGACCCGGCAAGGAATACCCCGACTTCATCCACACCGGCCTGTCCAAGCCGGTGGACCTGCCGCTGGCCGCCAATGTGCATCCGAACAAGGTCCGCGGGAACATGTGGCGGTATGTGGACTTCGACGGCGACGGCAAGATAGATATTGTCATCGGCACCGATGACTGGACGGACTACGGCGAGCCCTGGACCGGATACAACGCCTACGACGCCTTCGGCCAATGGCTCCGCGGCCCGCTGCGGGGTCATATCTATGTCGCCCGGAACATCGGCACCAATGAGCATCCGCAGTACGCGCCCCCGTACCGTCTGACCGATGTGAACGGCCGGACTCTGGAGACCTACGGCTGGCCGTCGCCGAGTTTTGGGGACTTCCGCCACACCGGCAAACTCGACCTGATTTGCGGCGAATTTCTCAACGAGTTCACCTTCTTCGAGAACGTCGGCACGCGCACGGAGCCGAAATATGCGCCCGGCAGGCGGCTCCGGATGCCGGACGGCAAGCCGCTCGCGATGGACATGCAGATGATCACGCCGGTGGCCATGGATTGGAACCGCGACGGCCACCTGGACCTGATTTGCGGTGAAGAGAACGGCCGGATTGCCCTGATCGAAAACACCGGCCGTCTGAAGGACGGGGCGCCGCTGTTTCGAAAGCCCGTCTATTTCCAACAGGAGGCGGACGAACTCAAGTGCGGCGCGCTGGCCACCCCCTTCGCCGTGGACTGGGATGGCGACGGCGCCACGGACATCCTGAGCGGCAACTCGGCAGGCTACATCCTGTTCTTCAAGAACCTGAGCCGTCCGGGCGTGGAGCGTCCGACATGGGCGGCACCCGTCTATCTGGAGGCCGACGGCAAACCCCTCCGCATTCAAGCCGGTCCCAACGGCTCCATCCAGGGCCCCGGCGAAGCCTGCTTCGGCTACACGGTCCTGACGGCCTGCGATTGGGACGGCGACGGACTTTTGGACATCGTGGTCAACTCGATCTGGGGAAAAGTGGTTTGGTACAAGAACATTGGCACGGTCACGAAGCCCAGGCTGGCCGCCGCGCAACCGATCGAGGTTGAATGGGAGGGAGCGCCACAGGCACTCGAGTGGGGCTGGGTGCGCGCGGAGGGAAAACAACTCCTCACCCAATGGCGGACCTCGCCCGTCACGGTGGACTGGAACAAGGACGGCCTGATGGATCTGATCATGCTCGACCCGGAAGGCTATCTGGTCCTGTTCGAGCGCGCGAAAATCGACGGCCGGCTGAAACTGCTGCCGCCCAAGCGGGTGTTTTTCTGGTCGGACGGGAAACCACTTCAACTGAATCCCCGGAAGGCCGGCGCCAGCGGCCGGCGGAAACTGTGCGTCGTCGATTGGGACGGGGATGGCGCGCTCGACTTCCTGGTGGACGGCGCCAACGTCAACTGGCTGCGCCAGACGAAACACGAGGACGGCCAATGGTATTTCGAGAACCGGGGAGCACTCGATTCGAAACGGCTCTCCGGGCACGACACGTGTCCCACGGTGGTTGATTTCGACAACAACGGCATCCCCGCCCTCCTCATCGGGGCCGAAGACGGACATTTTTATTACCTGCGGAACCCGCGCGCCGACAAACCCTGAACCCTTTGCGCACCGCAACCGGCCATCGCGGAACGAGGTGTCACATTATCTGAGAACCCATGATCACCGACCATTTTGCCAACCCTTCGCTGCGCCAGCGTCTGCTGGCCGACGAGACGATCTTCGGCCTGTTTGTCGTCGAAATGCGAACGCCGAACATGGGAACGCTTTTGGACATCGCCGGTTATGATTTCGCCATCTTCGACATGGAACACGGCAGCTACACCCTGTCCGACATGGCCGTCATGCTCCCCGGCTTCCGGGGGTGTCACTGTGCGCCGTTCGTGCGCGTGCCGACCGTCCGTCGGGAGTTCATCCAGCCGCTGCTCGACCTGGGAGTCACCGGGATCGTTGTGCCCATGGTGGAGACCGCCGCCGACGCGCAGGCGTGCGTCCAGTTGATGAAGTATCCCCCGGTTGGGAAACGCGGCGTCGCGTACTGCCGTCCCCACGCACTGTTCCGAACGCCCACCGACAGCCGATTCACCGCCGAAGCGAACGAGAACACCCTTCTCGTCGTTCAGATCGAATCCGCACAAGGGCTCGCGCATGTGGACGAAATCCTCGCCGT
>CAZAAF010000467.1:0-4250 GCA_964482575.1 uncultured Verrucomicrobiota bacterium
GTGGATGACTCGATCAAGGCCGGGGGCGAAATCCACATCGTGAGCAGCCGGCTCTGGACCATCCCGATCTTCGGGGCCCTGTCCACACAGCTTGGGGTGTTGTTCAAGGATCCGTTTACCAACCCTCCCGCCACGGACATTGACACGACGTTCCGCGTGGACAACGGCGTTGTGTATCTTCCCGCCAACCAGACCGGTTCCGAGATGGTCATGGTCAAGGCCTCGCCGCACAGCATGACCGCCCGCGGGACCTGGAAAATCCACGGTGACCTGAATTTCGTCGTCAGGGCGCATATCATGAGCCAGGCTGGGATCCTGTTGTTCCCGGTGACCACGGTGGTGCTGGACCCGCTCACCAAGGCGTTCGAGATGGAACTGACCGGCCCGATGTCCAACCCCCAGTGGCGGGCGCGCCTGCTGAAAATTCCGGGCACAAAATAGCCTGTTTTTCGACGTTTTTGGGTCCCCTGCGGCTTCCGCTTTGACAAAGACGGGCGCGTCCGCTACTTTTCCCGCCTTGTGGGTGACGGGGAAACCCGGACCACAGCGTTGCCGGATGGTGTAATGGTAGCACGGCAGACTCTGGATCTGCCTGTCTAGGTTCGAATCCTAGTCCGGCAGCCATTTTTTTTGGCCCTGTGGCGCGCGCTCATCCTCGTCCTCCCTCCACACGCGACATGCTTCACGGATCGTGACCGGAAGTGCTTGCAGTGGGGCTGCATCGGGTTTAAGCAACACATCGCCATGAAGTTCACCCGCCTTGCCACCGCCCTGATTTTCACCCTCCTCGTGGTCGCGGCTTCCGGTGCGGACCCATCGGATCGTGTGACGGTGATTGACGATTTCAAGTCCGGCCAGACGACTGGCTGGAGCCTCAGTGGCCTCGGTTCCAAGGGTCTGCAAATCGAGAACAACGCCGTCGCCAGCCTCCCGGCGTTGCGCGCCACCGTGCGCGTCCCGGCCCAGGCGGACCTGCACGCCGGATTCCTGACCAGGAAGTTGCAGGACCTGCCCGGCCTCTGGTGCTGGGAACGGTTGAGGTTCCGGTTCAAGCTCGGCACCACGCAGGGGTTGTCGGCCGAAAGAGGACTGGTGTGCCGGCTCCGAACCGGACCGGCGGAGTTCACCGACCTGCCGTTTGCCGAACCGGGAAAGGTCAAGCCGGGGGTCTGGCAGGAGGCGGTGGTGCGGCTGGATGCGCCGTCGAACCCGCGCAACATTTACACGGCGTACTTCCATCCCATCCGGGAGTTCACCTTCCGGCTTGGCGCGGCGGACGGCGCGGCGCTGGACACGGAATTTTCCGTTGCGGACATCCGGCTGCTGGCCAAGCCCGCCGCCGACGGGGCCTACGAGCCGCGCATCGTCACGCGCACGGGCGGCGCGCTCCGCAAGGCGCTGGTCGTCACCCATGCCGCGGCGAGCCATTACTTCGTGCGGGAGACGCTCGAAGCGTTGCATGTGAGCGTCGAACGCCGGTTCTTCCGGGGCCTGCATTTCCCCGTGTTCGATTTCCCGGCCACGGCGGATGAACTGGGCGAGTACGATCTCATCGCGCTGGTGGACGTGGATCCCTATGTCCTGACGCGGGAGGAGGTCGAGCATCTCTGCGACTACGTGGGCAGTGGCGGCTGTCTATTGTTCATCGGCGGACCGAACACGCTGGGTGCCGCCCGGTTCTTCCCGCGCGTGCTGGCGGAGATGATGCCGGCGACGTTCAAGGAAGGCCGCACGCCCGTGGCGGTGAAAACAGCGCCGGTCATGGGCGATCCCAGCCCCATCACGGAGGGTGTCCGCTTCGGTGCGCAGCGAATCGCGACGGCTCACGCGCTCCAGCCGGCCCAAGGCGCGAGCGTGCTGGCCGGCGCGGGCGACAAGCATCCCCTGTTGCTGATCCGCAACTTTCATCGCGGCCGCGTGGCGCTGCTCAATGGGACGCCGAATGTCACCGAGAATGTGAGTACGGATTTTTTCACCAGCGGCGACTACCGCACGTTGGTCGCGCGCACGTGCCAGTGGCTGGCGGGACAACCGCCCGCGGCCAAAGACCTGGCCGGCTACACGCCGCTGCCCGCCGATTTCCCGCCCGCCCAGCCGCTCGACCGCGCCAACTTCTTCCCCCTCGCCTCGTGGCTCGGCACGGACGATGGCGGGCATCTGCTCGACGAACGCGCCCTGCGCGAGCGCGTGGATGATCTCTGGAACCACGGCTTCAACACCGTCGCCCTCGGCGGTCTCCTGAATTTCGCGCGGACGCCGTCCTCGAACCGCCAGCGGCTGGTGGACTACGCGGCACGGTATGCCCAGTCGCGCGGCATGGCGATCATGTTCGAATACACGCACCTGACCGATTTGAAACCGGAGGCGCCGCCGGCAACCTGTGTGTTCGCACCGAACTACGGGGAAACGCTGGCCAAGTTGGTGCGCCCGCAACTCGAGGTGGCGGCACGTTACCCGCGCGCCTGGAGCGTGAAAATCCTCGACGAGCCGGCGGCGGGCGAAAAGTCAATCGACGGCTGCGAACTGTGCCAGCGCGAATTCCAGGCCCGCTACGGTCAACCGCTGCGCAAGCGCGCCGCCATCCCCACCACCGACCGCGAAGGCCATCGCCACCTGACGGAGTTCGTCAGCGCCTATGTGGCGCGCGGCTACGACGCCATCCGGAAGATCGCCCGCGACTCCTCCGCGTCCCCCGGACTGCTGGTGACGTACATGAGCCCGGGGTTCGGTTACGGGGACCCGCGCCGGGAGGTCGAGGAACCGTTCGCCTGGTCGCGGGCCGCCGATTTTATCGATTTCGACGTGTATCCTTACTTTTATCCCGTCTCGCAGAACATTCGGATGTTGCAGGCGCACTGGTGTTTCGCCGTCCAGCGGGCCATCGCCAGCCACCTTGGCAAGCCGGCCGGCTTCTACGTTGAACTGGACGACCGCAACTACCCGTTCCAGATCAATCCCATCGAGGCGAGCAGCGAATGCGCATGGACCGCCATCGGCCAGGGCTGCCGCTATCTAAATTCCTTCATTCACGTCGTTGCCCGGACCGGCAGCGGGGCGCGACCGGACCGTTGGGAGCATTTCGGCCAGGAACTGCGGAAAATCCGCGACCTCGCCCCGCGGCTGGCGCACACGCGGAAAGCCCCGTCGCCGCTGGCGCTGTACTTCCCTTATGCGCAATGGCTGGGCGGCGGCCGGAAGTTCGCGCCGGACTACGCCTATCAACTGCTGTTGCGCGCGTTCGGCGAATGCGACGTTGCCCACGAGCAGGTGGTGGCCGAGCGCGGCGATTTCGGCCCTGTGAAGATGCTCGCGCTGTTTGAAACAGATTCGTTGCCGCCCGCCGCGGCGTCGCGCCTTGCGGCGTTTGTCCGCAACGGCGGCACGGTGCTATGCGATGATACGTCCGTCCTCCCCCCGGACTTCCGCGGCAACCCGCGGGTGATCCATCTGGCCGGCAACCTGGGACGGCAGTTCGCGGAGGCCGCCGAGAAACCCGATGCCGAGGCTGCGGCGAGCCTGCTCAGCCGCGTGCGCGGGGCCATCGCCCGGGCGGGATTGGCCCCTCACGCCAGCGCGGACAGCGAGGACGTGGAAACCGATCTTCTCGTGGGCGACGGCGTCGAGTGGCTCGTGGTCATCAATCACGCGCCCCGCTCCGTGGAGACGACCATCCGGTTGTCCGGCCACGCCAAATCAGTCACCCTGTCACTGGACCCGCGAAGCGGGACGGTGGTGGAAATCCAGCCCTGAAGCACACCATCATTGATGGAGAGGCAGGAAAATGGATTTCTGCTTCAGGGCCTCTTGAAGCGGCTGGGGAACGTGGTTCACGCGGTCGAGCGCGGCGTCAATCCGCGTCTTCCAGAACCGCGCCAGATCTTCCGGCACCGGATGCCGGAAATCCAGCACGCCGCAGCAGTTGGGCGCCCCGCACCGGCAGGTCATCCGGAGGTCCTCGTAAAATGCCCGGTAATCGTAGGTGGCTTCGTCGCCGACCTGGATGTCGCGCACGACGATGTCAAATCCAAGGTCCACTCCGAGGATGTTGGCGTCGCAGGAGTGGTTCAGATACCGGGTCTCGTCGCACGGCGCGACATACTGGCCGTTTTGCTTGCGATAGGCGTAAAGGAACAGGGCCTCCTTTTCCTGAACTGACATTGTCCCGGGCTGGATGTCGGCCAGCGTCCTGCATGCATTGCACTCGAAACAGATGATCGTCCCGACCGGGACAAACTCCCTCGCAAAAAGTC
>CAZAAF010000468.1:0-4234 GCA_964482575.1 uncultured Verrucomicrobiota bacterium
GCATGGATGATCGCGCCGAGCGCGTCTTTTGCAATCTCGCCGAGCGGCTGGCCGGCCTTGACCTTGTCGCCTTTCTTCACCAGCGGCTTGTTGGGCGCGCCCGCTCCCTGACGCAACGGCAGGAAAACCTGGCGCGGTTTGAGTTCGATGTCATTCCACGGCGCGGGCGCGTCGTATTGCACGACGTCGAGGCGCTGTGCGAGCGCCTTGATCGGCACGCGCCGGCCCTCGTGCAACCCGTGCGGCTGTTTGGGCGCCGTGCCGGTCCATTTGATATTGGCCACGCGCATCTCGGCCTTGGAAGCGTCGCACGCCTCCTTGGGGAAGAGCATTTCGGGACAGGAGTACAGGGTGCACAGGCCGCACGCACAGCAGTTGGCCGCCATCTGGTTCCAGTACTTCTGATCCGTGGCGGTGAACCCCAGGCTGCGCATGACCTGATGCGGCTCCACCTGATAGCCCAGCAGGTAGCGCGGGCAAAGTTCGGTGCAGTAGCGGCACTGGTCGCAGGCGGACTTGCCAATGCGCGCCTGGACTTCCGCCGGCTGGGTCTTGCGGCTGGCCACGCGATGGCTGCGTGGCAGAATGACCACGCCCGTGGTGGTCTTGACGATCGGCGTATCCAGATTGCAGGTCGTCTGCCCCATCATCAAACCGCCAAGGCAAAGCACCGGGTCATTCGTGGTCAATCCGCCCGCCACCTCGATCGCCTCGCGGAACGTCGTGCCCACCGGAACCGTGAGCGTCACCGGATTCTTCACCGCCCCGGCGATGGTGAGCGTCTTATGCGTGACAGGCATGCCCTTGGCGGCGGCAGCAATATTGACAAGCGTCTCGACGTTGTTGACGACCGCGCCCACCTGAAGCGGGATGCCCTGGGGTGGAATCAGCCGGCCCGTGACGGAGTAAACGAGGTCGTATTCGTCACCGGCGGGATAATAGTCACCGAGGAGGTGAACACGGACGGGCGTGCCCTTGCAGGCGGCCTCACAGGCCTCCACAGCGTGCTTTTTCTTGCCCTTGATGCCAATGACGCCGTCCTTGGCACCCACGGCTTTCATGACCAACTGGATGCCGGCCACGACCTCGGCCGCCCGGCGTTCCATGATGACAGCGTCCTTATGCAGCAACGGTTCGCACTCAGCGCCATTGGCAATGACGGTATCGGCTTTACCGGCCAGTTTGACGTGAGACGGAAAACCGCCACCGCCTGCGCCGACCACACCGGCTTGTTTCACCTGATCAACCAAGCTCATGGAAGCGAATGCTACAGTGAATCCTGAAAGAATTCAACGACGACGGAGTGCCTTGGGGGTCTTTTTCGTCCCTCCACCCCGCCCTTGGACCATCGCAAAATGCTTCAAAGAGGTCAAAATCAGGCAAACACGGACCGTCTATCCATCGTTGTTACTGTTTCAAAAACAGCATGTTACGCATTTGAAACCCCATCGTAACTTGCATTTCATGAAGTTATAGGTATGCTTGAACGTCTTATCTCGGACCGATTGTGGGCACCGAGGAGTGGGGAATACACAGTTTTATGACCAAAAAGAGGACAGAGAACATGAGCAACTTGAATCCGAAAGCAAAGGATTCCAGACGCGCCATGCGGCCCAAGGCGGGCCGTGCGGCTGAGGCCAACCACGATATGGAATCGTGGGTGAAGGCGGTTGAACACGACATGATCAGCCGCCGGGCGCGGGAAATCTTTTTCGAGCGTGGCTCGAAGCACGGCCAGGACCTGGATAACTGGCTGAAAGCCGAAGCTGAGGTGAAGCAAACGCTCGCCGAGACCGAGGAAGCGTTGAAGGCGCATTTTGTCGCCAATAACGCCGAACTGAACGGTAACAATTAAATAACTGAGGAATGATCATGATTCATTTGACGCACGAACAGATTGCCAAGAAAGCGTACGAGATTTATCTCCGCTCCGGCTCCCTGCCGGGACGCGACCAGGAAAACTGGCTGGCGGCGGAAATCGAGCTAAAGCGGGAAATCGAAACCGCCCGGGCTCATGCCACGCCCAAGCCGAACGGCCATTCGTCGGTTCCGTCGGCCATCAAGGCCCAGCCCGTGGTGGTGCCATCCGTGGTCCCTGCGGTGACGGTGACGTCCCACGTGAGCGCGCCGGTGTGCGGATGCACGCCCACGCCTTCGCCGGTCCCGGCACCGAAGGCTGCCAAGGCTTCGAAGTCGCGCAAGACCAAGAGCCGCTTCTAACGGGCAGACTGCACGGCCCCGGAGGCTGAGGCTGGAACTTCCCTTGTAAGAACGCACCTTGAAGGCGCGTGAGGGGTAGTGTGCCGTCATGCGCCGGCAGGAAACGTCTCAGGACTCCGGCGCAACATCCCCGGCAGGTTTGACCACGGTCTCGACCGTGACCTCCCCTGCCTTGAAATGGAGCCGCTCCAGCGACGCGCCCTCGAGACCGAGCTTGACCAGCGCGTCAATATCGAGCCCGGATTCGGCGCGGGTCACACTGTCCAGTTCGGAGAAGATGACCGGGTGTTTCGGCATGAACAGCGGGCAGCAATCTTCGAACTTCTGTGATGAAATCTCGTAGGTACCAAGCCGGCGTGCCATGTTCATGATCTCTTCCTTGTCGAAACCGATCAATGGCCGGTAGAGCGGCAACCGCGTCACTTCGCCGACGGTTTGCAGGTTGTGCAGCGTCTGCGAGGCGACCTGCGCCAGGCTGTCGCCGGTCACGAGGCCGAGGCAACTCTTGCGCCGCGCCAGCCGCTCGGCGATGCGCAACATCATCCGCCGGTAGAGGATGATCCGGAATTCCGACGGCGCCTTGGCCACGATATGCCGCTGGATTTCCTCGAACGGCACCAGCCACAACTGCGAACCGAACTGCCATGGCGTCAGTCGCCGCGCCAGTTCCCGCGCTACCGGCGCGGAGGACTCGCCCGCGCGCTCCGGCGTCGCATAGAAATGCGTGAAATGCACCTTCGCGCCGCGTTTCATCATATACCACGCGGCCACCGCCGAATCGAAGCCGCCGCTGAGCAGGCACATCAAACGTCCCGCTGTCCCGCACGGCATGCCGCCCGGCCCCGGCTGCTTGTCCACCGCCACGAGCACCGGCCCGCTGGTGATCTCCACCAGACACGTCCGTTCCGGCGCATCGAGGTCCACCTTCACCTGCGGCCCGAATTTCTCGCGTGCCCGCCCCAGCAGGATTCCGCCCAGTTTGCGCTCCAGTTCCAGTGAAGGGATCGGGTACGTCTTGTCCGCCCGCTTCACGCGCACGGCCAGGGATCCGAAAGGCCGCTCCCCCATCATGCACCACGCCACGTCCGCCATCGCCTCCAGTTCACGCCCCGATTCGCGGGCAATGGAAAAATTCGCGACACCAAAAACGCGCCGGACACCTGCAATGACCGGCTCCACAGGCGCATCATCCTTTAACCAGATGACCAGGCGCGCGTCGGGATGGGCGATGCGGTCCACCGGCAGCCCTTCCAAAGCCGCCTCCAGGTTGGCCCGGAGCCGGCTGATGAAGAAACCGCGGTTGCCCGCCTTGAGGGCGATTTCGTGATAATGAACTAACAGCGCTTGTCGCATTGCCGTCATCATTCACAGCCGCGACGCCGACGGCAAGCGAAGTTTTGAGGTGCATCACACCTGACGGGCGGAACGCACACAGGCCCACCGACAACTTGGTGCTTCACGCCCTACTTCTTCTCCGCCGGCTTCGGCCAGGTCACACCGGGCCAGTCGTCGGTGCGGAACGGCGACGCGGGCAGGCCGGCCTTGTTCCAGAGATTCACGACGGGGAAATTAGCCCAGCCGAAACGCACCGCCACGGGCTTGGCCACCTGCTCGCTGCACACCACAATCTTGTCGTCTTGAATCACGGCCTTGGCATTGACGAACTTCTTGTCCGCGCCCGCGATGGCGAATCCCTTGAGATCGCCCTCCTTCGCCACCAGTCCGCCGCCGAGGTGGCTGAAGCTGAGGACGGCCTTGCAACCCTGCACTTTCATGCCCGTATAGCGCGGGCCGGAGAACTCGACCTTCTCACCATAAGCCACCGCCCGCGCGGCGAGCGCGAGACGGGCGCCTACCGGGTCCTTCTGCTTCGGATGGATGTCGTTCTCCTCACCCACGTCGGTGATGACGGCCTGCGCGGTCTTCGGGAGATGCAACTCGGTCAGGAGTTGCGCTTCGCGCAATTCCGCCCAACCGCTCTCCTTCGGCTCCGCCTCGATCTTCATGAACGGCG
>CAZAAF010000469.1:0-2273 GCA_964482575.1 uncultured Verrucomicrobiota bacterium
TGATGCAGGCGTTCGAATACCGCCATCTCGTTCCGTCCAGGGAGTTGAAAGTGGCCGCCTCGAATCGCTCCATGCCCAAACCCTCCGTGCGTATCGGCGGCAAGATGCCCCTGAGAATTCCCGCGGGCGGCACCATCCCGATCCGGGTTTCGGTGGCCCCGCGTTTCTTCGTCGGCAAGGTCCAGTTCGGATTGAGCGAATCGCCCGAGGGTATCACGGTCAAAAACTGTACGCCCTCGCGCGATGGCGGAGACCTTGTGTTGGAGTGCGATGCCGCCAAAATCAAGCCGGGCCAGAAAGGCACCCTGGCCATCGCCGCCTTCGCGGAAAAAACTGGTGCCTCCGGCAAGGCCAAATCATCCGCCGTCCCAAGTCGCGTCCCGCTGGCCACGTCCCCCGCCGTCCCCTTCGAAATCGTCCCGCAATAATTTCGTGCCGCTGGATGCAATTCGACGGCGAAGATGACTTGTCACGACCGCCCGCGGTCGGCGAGAATGCATCCGTCTGTTTTACCGGAACAATCATCATGCAACTCCGACTTCTTCTCATTCTGGTACTGGCGTGGTCCACCGGCAGACTCACGGCCGTCGAACCACCCGCCAAAACCTCCGACTGGAACGGTTATGTCCGACACGACTTCGTGTTCGACGGTCGTGCCGGCCTCGTCGTCGCCCCCAAGAACGCCGCGCCGGGCAACCCGTGGGCATGGCGCACGGAGTTTTTCGGCCACGAGCCGCAGGGCGACATCGTGTTGCTCGGCAAGGGGTTTCATGTCGCCTATTACAAGGTCAGCGACCTGTATGGCGCGCCGCAGGCCATTGAGTGGATGCACAAGTTCCAGGACCACGTCGAAAAGCAGTTTGGCCTCGCGCCCCGCGCCGTGCTGGAAGGATTCAGCCGCGGCGGACTCTATGCTTTCAACTACGCGGCCACGCATCCCGACAAGGTCGCCGCGCTTTATCTGGACGCGCCGGTGCTCGATATCCGCAGTTGGCCCGGGGGCAAGGGCAAGGGCAGCGGCTCGAAGACCTGCTGGAAACAATGTCTGGAGGTTTTTGGTCTCACAGAAGAGACGGCGACAGGCTTCAAGGGCAGCCCGTTGGATCGCATCGAACCGGTGGCGAAGGCGAAGATCCCGATCCTCTCGGTATGTGGTGAAACCGATCGCGTGGTACCGTTTGACGAAAACAGCGCGCTTCTCGCGAAGCGCTACCGCGAACTCGGCGGCGAGATCGAGGTCATTTGCAAACCCAACTGCGACCACCATCCGCACAGTCTCAAAGACCCGGCGCGGATCGTGAATTTCATCCTGCGCCACACGCCTGGCATGGAACACGCCTTGTTGCCGGAACCGGCCACGCCCTACGGCTACGATTACTTCGCGCTGCGCGGCGGGCTGGCCAACTGCCGCATCAAGTTCGAATGTGAGAAGACCGGCCGTGTCGTGTTCATGGGCGGCTCGATCACGGAGATGAAAGGCTGTCGCGAGCTGGTTGGCGAAGCACTGCAGCGGGGTTTCCCTGGGACAAAATTCGATTTCATCAACGCGGGCATTTCCTCCACCGGTTCGACCCCCGGCGCATTCCGGTTGCTGCGCGATGTGTTCGGCCACGGTCCGGTGGATTTGCTGTTCGAGGAAGCGGCCGTCAATGACGAGACCAACGAGTTCCCGGACCAACAGCAGGTGCGCGGCATGGAGGGTATCGTCCGCCACGCGCGGCTCGTCAATCCCGCCATCGATATTGTCCAGATGCATTTTGTGGACCCCGACAAGATGAAAGTGATCAACGCCGGCAAGACGCCCGCGGTCATCGTCAACCACGAGAAGGTCGCCAAACATTACAATGTCCCCTCGATTGACCTTGCCCGCGAAGTCACCGAGCGCATCCACGCTGGGGAATTCACGTGGGAGAAGGATTTCAAGAACCTGCATCCGGCGCCCTTCGGACATCAGCTCTATGCGAAGAGCATTGCGCGCCTGTTTGACGCGGCATGGCCGCAGCCGCTGGCCGCGGACGCGAAGATCCGGCCGTATCCGCTCCCGCCGCAACCGCTCGACGCGAAGAGTTATTTCCGCGGCCGGTTGGTGGACATCCGGGACGCCCAAATCACGGCGGGCTGGAAGATGGACCCTGCGTGGAAACCGGCCGGCAAGGTCGGCACGCGCAAGGGATTCGTCAATGTCCCGATGCTTGTCGCCGGGGAGCCGGGCGCGGCGCTGACGCTGAAGTTCACGGGTACCGCCGTCGGCGTCTTTGTCGCCGCGGGACCCC
>CAZAAF010000469.1:2283-4230 GCA_964482575.1 uncultured Verrucomicrobiota bacterium
GGGGGCGCGGGGGGGGGGGGGCTGGCTCAGTTTCCGGGGTCCCGGGGGGGGGGTTTTTGGCCCGGGGGCACCCGACGCCGGTGAACTGGAGTTCAAGGTGGACGGCGGCCCGTGGCGGACGATGGACCTTTTCACCCACTGGAGCAGCGGCCTGCACATTCCGTGGACCTACGTGCTCGATGCAGATCTCCCCGACGGCCAGCACGAGGTGACGTTGCGCATCAGCGACAAGAAGAACGTTGAAAGCAAGGGCCACGCGGCCCGCATTGTGAACTTCCTGGCCAATTGACGGGAACAAACGCAGGGTCGCGAAGGCGGCAAGGGGCGCAGAGATTTAGCGTCCCTCGCGTCCTCTGCTTCTTTGTGTTGAAATCCGGCTTTTCACCCGACTTCACAAGCTATTCATCAATCACGCTGAGGCGCTCCGGAGAGCGCCTGCGCGCGTTGGAGGAACTGGGCGCGGTCGGGCTCGGCCAGCTTCGGATTGTCGGCGGCCATACGGCAGACCCGGGCGGCTTCGGGGAACTTGTGTTGCCCCGCGTAGATGTCCGCGAGCAGCGCGTAGGCGGCGGGATAGGCCGGTTGGCCGTCGAGCAGCCGGCGCAGCGTCAGGATTGCATCTTCCACATGCTCTGTCTGTCGCAGGTAGAACGCCAGGGTGTAGGCGTATTTTGGCTCCTGGGGCGCGGCCTCGCTGGCGCGACGGCAGAACGTGACGGCTTCCCCGGGTCGGCCGGCCTGCGCGGCAATGACGCCGAGGTTGTACGCGGCGACGGCCGAGCGCGGGTCGCTCTTGAGCGCCATGAGGACCGCGGGTTCGGCATCACGCACGCGGCCCACCTCACCCATCACACGGCCCAGGGGGAGATTCGCCACGGCGTTGGTGGCGTCGATCTGGAGGGCGCGGCGCAGGCTCTGTTCGGCGAGGTCATTCCGGCCCAGGATGTTCCGGGCGAGTGCGACGTTGACCAGCGCGGCGAGGTTGTCGGGTTGAAGTTTGATCGCGGTCTCGAGCGATGTCACCGCCCGTTCGTATTCATGACGGGCCATGTAGAAATTGCCGAGGTTGTAATGCGACGCGGCGTCATCCGGCCGCGATTGGTGCGAGGCTTCAAACTCCGCCGTGGCCTTCTGCACGCTCGCACGGTCCGCGGGTTCAAGGTAATCGGATGAGACGCCGGCAAGTGCGGCGGCGGCGCGGATGCGGACGAGCCGGATTGGGTCGCGCGTGGCGGCGGCCAGCGCGGCCATGGCCTCGGAACCCCGGTTTTCCGCCAGCGCCTCGGCCGCCCGCGCGCGAACCAGCGGCGACGCATCCTTCAACGCCTTCAGAATCACCGGCCATTTCCGGTCATCGGGGCAGGTTTCCAGCAGACGAATCAATGAGGCCGCGTGAATCTCGCTGCGGTCCGTCGCGCCGATGCACGCGAGCATGTCCGGCAGTTTCGACCAGTCCCGCTTGCGGGCCGCGTCCAACACGCCCGCGAGCCGCAGCACCGGCGCCTGGTAATCGCGGGAATACCATTGGCGGACGAGACGGTCGGCCCACGCGGCGTCCTTGTCGGCATGGCAGAGATTGCAGGCGTTGGGCGACTGGAACGCGCGGGTGGCGGCGGGCGTTGGCGGCCGCATGGAATGATCGGTACGCTTCATCCGCGCGAACTCGGTCATGGGCATGTGGCAGGCCACACACTGGCTGCCCTCGCTGCCGGCGGCGTGATGCGAGTGGGCGGCGGGATTGGTCACGTGCGCCTTGTGGCACGGCAGACAGGCGTTGTTGGCATTCGCCCCGGTGAAACGGTTGCGCCCGCTGGATGTATGACAGTGCGTGCAATCGAAGGTCGCGTTCTTGAGGCACGGACTGGTCCGCCAGAGCGTGAAGGTGTAGTTCTCGCCGAGGTCGCGCCCGTCGTGATAAAAGTCCCGGTCCTCCAGCGTGCCGAGGTC
>CAZAAF010000470.1:0-4223 GCA_964482575.1 uncultured Verrucomicrobiota bacterium
CGAACAAAGCCACGCGCCTTTCAGGTCCACATCGATCACGCGGTTCCACCAGTCTTCGTCGGACATGGCGGCGGGACGCGGCGGCTCGACGCGCGCGCCGTTGACGAGGATGTCCAGCCGGCCGAACTTCTTCACCAGGCCACCGACCATGCGCTCCACGTCGCGGCGTTTGGAAACATCCGCGCACGCGGCCACGGCCCGGCCACCGGCGGCGTTGATGGCCGCCACCACCGTCTCCACCTTCTCGCGTTTGATGTCGTTGACGGCTACGGTGGCGCCGTGGGCGGCGAGCACGAGGGCGATGGAACGGCTGATGCCCTGGCCTGCGCCGGTGACCAGTGCGACATGTTTGTCTGACGAATGACTCATAGTGTTGTCCTTATAAAATGTGGTGCAGCGTTGCAGAATCGAACGCCGACTCAGGGAGCCGGCTTGAACAGCCGGGCCTTGCCCTTCAATGAAACGACCAGACAGCGATTCCCGTCCCGGGTGGTTGTTGACGTTATTAATGACTTGTCGAGCTGCGTTTCGTCCACCCACCGCTCCGGAATGACCACGGTCCGCTGGAGGGACGCGGTGGCGTCGCCCGGCGTCAGGGTCAGCTCCGTCAGCCGCCCGTTCTTGACCGCGACCGTGGCCAGGATATTACCGTAACAGGGCAACGTGAACGAGAAATCCTTCCAGCCGACCGGCGCCGCCGGCGCGATCCAGATCTGGTCGCCCCGGCTCTGTACGAGCATCTGGTTGAGCGCATACACGATGTTGCCCGACGCGGTTGAGAACCACGGGTGCATCGAGACCTTCGCCTCGTTGATCTCGAACATCTCGCCGAAACATCCCGCGCCCGCCACGGCTTCGTCCAGCAGTTTGATCGGCTCGGTCGTGTCACCCAGCGCGGCCAGCGCGGCGGCCATCCATCCCGCATACCAGGCGCAGACCGACTGGCCCACGGGATACATGTTGCCCGACGCCCGGCCGTTGGCCACGAAGTGATAGACCGCGTTCCGCTGGCGCGCGTTGGTGCGGTCGAACAGCGGGTAGGGGAAGAGCCCGCCGAGCGACGCCACGCTCTCCTCCTTGCAGCCGGCGTACGGAACATAGCGGTCGCCCTCGGATGGCAGTGACTTGCGCAATTTGGCGGCGGCATGTTTCCAGACGGCCGCCTCGGCGTCATCGGTGTGGAGCAGGGCGGCGGCCTGCGCCGCGGCCTCCATCGTATAGATCGCGCCGCAGGAGGTCATGAACGGGTTTTGCCGCGCCGGTCCGATCCGCTCCAGATCGGTGCACTTGCCGATGAACATCCCGCCGTCGGGCGATTCATACACCATGTTGGCGAGGAAGAACCGCGCGCATTCCTTGATCACCGGATACCCCGTGGCTTTCAGGTACTCGACATCGCCCGTGTAGAGATGCTGGAACCACGCCGAGAGCGCGATGTTCGAGATGTGGAACACATGCTCCATCCAGAAGCCGGGCGGCGCCGCCTCGGACCCGTCTTCCATCGCCTCCCACGGGAAACGCGCACCGTACGTTCCGGGCTTGCCGTAATGGGCGGCCCGGTACAGCGCCTTTTTCAGCCCCATGAACCGGAACTCGGGACACCGCCGCGCGATGTCGAAATGATGGCTGCTGACCAGCGCCTGATAGCAGAACATCTCGTCCCACCCGAAGAACCGGCCCGCCCAGTGGGTGTTGAATATCCCGACCGGGAACGACCACTGGGTCGCGTTGGCGCGCAGGTGGTATTGCGCCGTGCAATAGGCTTTCTGCAGTTGCGCGTCGGGAAGCTGTACCTGCGACTCGGCCCAATACGCCGCCCACGCCTGCCGGTGCGGGGCGAGCAGGCCGTCATACCCCTGCTGCCGCGCCTGCTCGCGCAGCATGGCCGCGCGTTTCAGGTAATCCTTGCCGTCCAGCGAATCCGCGAAGAGCAGATAGATCGTCAACTCCGCCGGCTTGGCGGCATCGAGCGCGATGTCGGATGCCAGCGCGACCGCCTGCCGGTCCAGCGTCGCGGTCACCGGCTTGTCGGTGAAGATGGAAACGATGCCGTTGCACGGACGATGGGCGTCCGCCTGATAGAGGAAGTCCGCGCTCCGGGTGGATTCGTTCCACGCGCCGGTGCTGGTGACGCGCCGGGGCAGGCGATTCTCCTTTCCCGGCGGTGTGAATTGATACTGGAACGTCATGCGAACGGATCGGATGGCTGCGTTTCCCGCGATGAACCGTTTTTTGATCACCACGAGGTTGTGCGCGAGCGGTGTGAACACGGCGGTTTCCACTGTCAGGCCGTTGTCGTAATCGTTGCGGCAGGTGAGCGCCGCGGTTTCCGTGACCAACGTTTGCGACCATGCCGAGGGCAGGCCGCATGGCTTGCCATCCACGCTCAACACCTGCTGGAAATGACCGAACGGGATAAGCTGGTCGTTGGGCGGCCCGTAGCGGCGTCCGGCCCACCAGATGCCGGGAGTCATGCCGCCATACGCCTGCTGGGTCTGGCCGCCCTGCCAGTCGATCAGCATCGACAGGCTGCCGTTGCTCACCAGCGGCGGGACATACCCGTGCGGATACGTGGCCCCGCGGCCGCTCGCGGTCGTCCGGTGGGGCGAAGGGGCGCTGTCGGCACCGGCGGCCCACCGTCCGGACAGCACGACGGTCACGGCCAGCGCCAGGGCGATCATCCCGTTCAATCGGATTTGCATGATGGCGGCATTATGGACCACGTCCGCCCCGCCGGTAAATGGATGGGAATCGCGACCGTGTGGACGCGGTTAGCGGCTAGGGCAGGGCCACCGAACGGTCGGTAACGACAAGCGGATGGTCGGCCAGTGGCGCATGGCTGAAGGTCCAACGGTCCCCGCGCTTTTCAGCGGCTTTCAGCGGATACACATGGGCCGTCAGCGGGTCCACCAGTACCGGCTCGTTCAGGCCGGCGTCTGGACGGGTTTCCACAGTGAACGCGACGCATTCATCGGGCCTTTCCACTTCGTGACCGCACGGGTGCCAGTAAACGTGGAGAGCCTTGCCGTGGCGGCTGAAGCCGGCAGAGACGATTTCCTCCATCTTGACCGCGGCAGTTCCTTGGTCCTGGGTGAAAGTCGCGGGAATGTCTGTGCGAATGGTCTGCGCATCGAAAAGGGCGCAGAGGCACTGGTAGGCGAAGTAGGCGGGCTTGGGGGTGTAGTCGGTGCCTCGGAGCAGTCCCTTGAAGTTGGTCTTGCCACTGGGCCCTTCGCTGCCGAAGTAGTTCACGAGGTCCACAGTGTGAAAATAGGAGACGAGTTCGATCTCCATCCGCAAATCGGAAAGGAACCGGCGCAACAACCACTTCGCCTGCCGGGTCTCCGACCATGGATAGTTGGCGCGACCGCCTGCGCCTCCCGGTTGCGAGGCTGCGCCGACCTCGCCATGCCAGAGCGCAATGCCGGGTTTGTGTTTGGCGATGATCCGCCGCCACTGGAGAACGTCGGCCTCGTAGTTGTGTTCCGGCAACGGCCGGTAGGAGTGAAATGATGCTTTCTGGATATGCCGGCCCAGGCCGCACTCCATGCACGCCTGGAAGAATTTTGTGTCCATCCCGGCGACCGCACCCCCGATGATGATGGCGTCGGGCTGGCGTTCGCGAATGGCGGGCACGGTGAGTCCGACCAGTTCGACATACTTCTCGGGCCCGGGCTCGTCGGGTCGCCAGAACGATTTTCCCTGCGGCTCGTTCCAGATTTCAAAGTGCCGGACGCGCCCGCGATAGTGGCTGGCGAGCGCCCCGACATAGTCCAGCCACGCGCGGCGGCCTTCCGCGGTGCGTGTGGGCACCCACCCGACGGCAGACTCGAACGGCGCCTCGGGTGTGTAGAGGCGGTTGCCAAACCCGACGCAGAACCACGGCTGGATGCCGATCTTGAGCAACCGGTCCACGACGGCGTCGAGCCACGCGAAATCATGCTCTCCGCGTTTGAGTTCCGTGCGGCACCAGCCGGTGTGGACGCGCGCCCACTTGGCGCCGAGCCGGGCAAGATGCGCATAGGTGCGTTCCGGGTCGAACATCCGGCGGTCCAGCGTTTCGAAGCCGACCGACAGGGGCGAGGCGGCAATCGCCAGCGAGTCGCGCGGGGCAACATTCCCGAGCGGGGCCGGCCGGCCGGTCTCGGCCCGCCGGCTGCCGGTGGCGGTGGCAAGGCACGTCCCGATGAACCGGCGGCGCGTGAGTTTGAACCCGGCAGCCC
>CAZAAF010000471.1:0-4222 GCA_964482575.1 uncultured Verrucomicrobiota bacterium
GATGATGCGCCGGACCATTTCGGATGGCCGGTTGCGCACCGATTCGTCGCGCAGTTCCTGGATCGTGGCGATGGCCTGTTCCCACGCCGACCGGGCTTTCGGGGGCACGGTGGCGGTGAGCGCGGCGAGCGGTTTGCCGCCGAGCAGGGCGTTCCAGAGCTTGTCGGCCGTCCTGCCGCCGATGCCGGGCAGCAGTTGCGTCATGCGCTTGAACGCGAGTTCGTCGCCGGGATTGATGGCGAAACGCATGTAGGCCGCCACGTCCTTGATGTGCGCCTGCTCGAAGAACCGCATCCCGCTGGTGACCAGGAAGGGGATGTTGCGGCGCTTGAGTTCCATCTGCACCTCCATGCAGTGGAAATGGCTGCGATAGAGCACGGCGATGTCGTTGAGCCGGTAGCCTTCCTCACGCAGCTCCAGGATTCGCTGGCCGACATACTGCGCCTGCTGGTTGTCGTCGCCCGCCACCACCAGCCAGGGGCGCGCGCCGCTGCGGCGGATGGCCTGCAGCGTTTTGGGGAACTGCTGGGTATTGGCGCGGATGGCCTCGTTGGCCAGACGGAGGATCTGCGGCACGCTCCGGTAGTTGGTCTCGATCTTGTAAACCTGCGCACCGGGATAACGCTCCGGGAAGGAGATGATATTGCGGAAGTTGGCCCCGCGCCAGGAGTAGATGCTCTGGCTGTCGTCGCCGACCACCATGATGTTGCGGTGCCCGGCGGCCAGCCGGTCGATCAACTCCGCCTGGATGGTGTTCGTGTCCTGGTACTCGTCCACGAGCACATGCTGGAACCGCTGCTGGTACAGGTCGCGCACCTCCGCGTACTCGCGCATCAGGCGGAGCCAGTTCAACAGCAGGTCGTCGTAATCCATCGCGTTGGTCTTGAGCTTGCGCTCGTGATAACGCTCCTGCAGCGAGGCGATGGTCTCCTTGAACTGCTCGAAATAAGGATACTGCTCCGCCAGCACGTCGCGGAGCGGGCGCTCGGTGTTCACCGCCATGCTGAACATCTCCACCAGCACGTCGCCCTTGGGAAACCGTTCCTTCGTCGTGTCGATCTTCGCGTCCGTGATGCACGCGTTGGCCAGGTCGCCTGCATCCTCGCGGTCGAGGATGGTGAAATCATTGCGATACCCGAGCAGGTGGGCGTGGCGGCGCAGGACGCGGTTGCCGACGTGGTGGAACGTGCCGCCCCAGAGGCCGTTCACATCGCCGCCCAGCAGCGTTTCCACGCGCTGGAGCATTTCGCGCGCGGCCTTGTTGGTGAACGTCATCAGCAGGATGCGGTCGGCCGGGACGCCTTGCTGGATCAGCCACGCGACGCGGTAGGTGAGCGTGCGGGTCTTGCCGCTGCCGGCGCCGGCGATGACCAGCGCAGGGCCGGGTGGCGCCTGCACGGCCGCCAGTTGCTGCGGATTGAGCTGGGCGGCGTAGTCAATCTGCAACGCTTGCGGGCGTTCCACCGGCTTGAGAACATAATCGCGAATCATTGCGAGTATGTCTAACGACGACGAGCGCCTTCCACAATCAAAAAGGGTGCGCGTTGCTTCCAGTGAGAACGTTTTCTCCTCTGCCCCGAAGGGGCCGTGGTGAATCAGCCCGGGGCAAGCGAGTTCGCGAGCGCCGCCCCGGGTGGAAAGAAGGAATCGTGCGCGCCCCGAAAGGGCGCGGGTAGCGTGGGGTTGATGGCCGCTCCGTTTACGCGCACCCTTGCAGGGCGCGTCCCGTTTTCATTCGTGAGCCCAGGATGGCACTCGCGAACTCGTTTGCCCTGGGCTCGTTTCCTCCGACGCCTTCGGCGCGTTTGACATCGCATCCAACCGCACCCATCAAAAAGGGTTGCCCTTGCGGCGGCGCGCGCGGCCACAACTGCCGGCAGCGTGTGGTTAGTCGCTTCCGGCTTTATTGAATTGGCTTTTGGAGCACAGGCGGAGGACTCGGCGCACGAAGACGAAAGAAAAAGACGAGCGAGAGAGTGAGGACAATGACGCCAACGGGAAAGAGACATAAACCGGCTGTCGTGCCAACCAATGCCGTGCTGATGCTGTCGGAGAGTGCTTGTTTGTCGAAGTTACCCGAACTGCCTAGTTCGTTGAAGGCGCGAATCATGCCAAAAACGGTGCAAAGCATACTGGGTAGCGGGGAAAGTGTGAGCAGGGAACCGATAACGATACCTACAATGAGAAGTCTGCGTTTCGCTTTCATGTCCGATTTGCGGAGGTTTCCTTGATGGCGCGAAGAAGCATCCAACATGCCTGGAACAACTGCGGATTTGTCGCATGACAAGAGAGGGCGTGCAAGCGCGAAGAGAATGTCTGTTTGCACAGGCAGGGCATTTTGCGCCCATGTGGGCATCTGCTGTCAACCCGCAAGCCCTTCCACCGGCACCCATCAAAAAGGTTGCCGGAAGCGCCGGACGCGCGTAATTTTCAGTGCCATGCCAACCGTGCGATGTCCCAAATGTCAGGCGGAGAACGAGTTCCCGGCCGCGCGGGCCGGCAAGGCGATGACCTGCGTGAAATGCGGCCGCGCCATTCCCGCCCAACTGACGGTGGCGCCCACGGCCAAACCGCAGGTGCGTCCCGCCGCGGGCGGCCCCGCGCCGAAAGCGGGGACGGGCGACGAGCGGCTCTCCTTTGCCGATGCGGCGATGGGGCGGTTGCGCAAATCATCGGGAGTGCCCTGGATGGGGCTGGCCTTGGTGGGCGTGTCGGCGTTCGTCCTGCTCGGTGGCATCTTCTGGGCGCTCCAATCGGTCAAGACCGGCCCCGCGCCGGAGATCAAGGAAAGCCCCGTACCGCCGGCGCAGATGACGCAGTTGATCATCTCCTTCCGGCCACCGGATTATTTCATCGGGTTCACGTTGCTCGACGCCGAACGCCAGGAGATGGCGCGCTCGGGCCGGGTCAAGCTGACCATCAGCGAGATCACGCACATGGGGGTCCAGGGCGTGGGGTCGTTTGACAACGAGAGCAAGCTGTACGAGAACGCCTTCCCGGTCAGCTCGTCGAACTTCATCTGGTACACGACCGGCGGCCTCGGATTCCGCCCGCGGCGTTTGATGTGCGCCGTTCGCGTCCCGGCGGACCACCTGTCCCGCCAGCCCCCGGACCATGCCGAGGGGAAGATCACCGCGCGATTCTACGATGGCCAGGACAAGGAGAAGATGGTCGGGTTTTACTCGAAGTTCTTCTTCCCATCCGTGCCGATGAAGGAGACCGCGCCGCCTGCGGAAAAGACGCCTGCGGCGCCCGCCGCCTCCAAGTAGCCGCGTCACGCCGTGACGCGCGGGCGGTCAGTCACCGATGTAGGCGCGCAACACGTAGCTCGCGGAAACAACCCGTCAGACTCACGAGGACAGCATGAACGACCGGTCAATAGGGAAATCTCGGCTCAGACTCCTTGTGACCTTGCCGATGGCATCGCTGGTGATGGCACAAGCGGCAGAGCCGCCAGCTTCCAATCGTGGCTTGTCCGCCGCAGCCCCGGAGGCTTTCGTGCGCGAGGTGAAACGAGTGCTCCCCGAAGAGGAGCCTTACGCCTACCACAGGCGGTTGGCAGGGGAGGCGGTCCATATCCCGCGCCGAAACATGGAAGCCGTGGCGAATCCCACGGAGCTGGAACTGCCGAAACGTGGCTGGAAAATAGTCTGGAACCAACACAATTCACCGGTTCTCCAAGGTGCGATCCGGGATTTTCAGGATTATCTGGACAAATCCATGCAGGTTCGGGTCGCTGCCGAGGGGCGTGATTCGTTGACAGGATGGCAAGACCTGCACCAATGCATTGTGGTGGGGACCCGCGACCAGATTCCCGGGCACGGGGCGGCGCTGAAAGGATCCAAGGACTACGAGATCGTGGTGATGCCGGAGCGCGTGGTGGTTTGCGGCTACGATGAACGCGGAGCGATGTTCGGGCTCTACAATCTCGAGGCCCGGATGAACCTGCGCGAAGCACCTTTCCTGGCCGGTGACCTGAAGATCGCCCGGCATAGTCTCTACAGCTCGCGCATGGTCATGTCCTGGATGGGCTGGAAGGAATGGCCCGACTCGGTGCTCGCGCATCTGGCCCATGATGGTTTTGACGCCATCTTTGTCGCTGCCCAAGCCAACCAGAACGGGGACCGCACAACGGCCGAAACTTCGACGGATTTTTACGCGCGCCTCCTGTTTCGTGCGCGCCGGCCGGATCCGGCCCAAATGCGCAACCTCGTCAAGCGGG
>CAZAAF010000472.1:0-4211 GCA_964482575.1 uncultured Verrucomicrobiota bacterium
CGCACCACAAATGCTTTGCCGCGAATGATCTTGCTCATACGATGGAAACCCTAGCGTGACACGGCGGTCGAAGCAACCCGGATGTCGCCGCGCCGCCCATCACGTCAGAGGCTGGCGGCGACGGCGGCGAGCGAGGCGCAATCGTTCACGGACAACACCGGCACGGAAGCGTCAATCCGTTTCATGAAACCCGCCAGCACCGTGCCGGGTCCCAGCTCGATGAACCGCTGGAACCCCTGCGCCAGCAGCCAGCGCATCGAGGCTTCCCAGTAAACCGACGAGACCACCTGTCGCACCAGCAGGTCGCGAATCTGTTCCGGCGTCGTCGCGGGTTCGGCGGTCACGTTGGACACGACCGTCACCTGGGGGGAGGCCAGCGCCGTGCCCGCGAGCGCCTGGGCCAGCGGGGCCTGCGCGCCCGCCATCAACCGGGAGTGATACGCGCCCGCCACGTTCAACGGCAGCGCCCGCTTTGCGCCGCGCGCCTTGGCTTTCTCGCAGGCGGTCGCGATGGCGTTCTTCTCGCCACTGATCACGATCTGGCCGGGGCAGTTGAGGTTGGCCACCTCCGCGCCGCTCTCCTTGCAGACCTCGGCGCATACCGCGGCGTCCAGGTTCATCACCGCCGCCATCGTGCCCGCCGTTGCCTCGCACGCCGCCTGCATGGCCTGCCCGCGCAGTCGCACGAGCTTCAGCCCGTCCTCGAAACCCATCGTTCCCGCCGCCACGTGCGCCGTGAACTCCCCGAGCGACAGGCCGGCCGTGGCGGTGAACTCCAGCGACTTTCCCTGCTTGCCGAGTTCGGCGCGCAACGCTTCCAGACAGGCGATGGAGGCCGCGAAAATGCCGGGCTGCGCGTTGTCGGTTTTCGTCAGTTCCGCCTCGGGGCCGTCGAAACAAATCCGCGCCAGATCGTAGCCGAGCGTCGCGTTGGCGCGCTCAAACACCTGCCGCGCCGCGGGCGATGCGGCTGCGAGATCCTTGCCCATCCCGACGACTTGCGCGCCCTGTCCGGCGAAAAGAAGTGCTGTTTTCATGCGTTGTAAAACGTAATGCGTAATGCGTAAAACTTGATAAGAGATTGGTAGCGGGAGGCGACGGAAAAGCCAAAACAATTTTACGCTTTACGCTTCACGTCTTACACATCCCACCCGCACCAGCGCCAGCGCGCGGGCCGTGGTCGCCTCCAGCAACGCCCCCGCCTGCCGCATGGCGTCCTCCAGGCTCATGGGACCGGTCATCAGCGGCAGCGCCGCGGCAAAACCGGCACGCCGGAATGCCGCTTCCGCCTCCGGCGCCAGTGAACCGCCCATGGCGATGGCCGGCACCCTGAGCCGCCGGGCGAGCCGCGCCACCCCGAGCGGCGCTTTGCCGTCGAGCGTGGAGTCGTCCAGCCGGCCTTCGCCGGTGATCACCAGGTCCGCATCCCGCAACTGTTCCGCGAGCCGGGCGTGTTCGATGACAATCTCCACGCCCGGGCGGAACCGCGCGTTCAAGAACGCCCGCAAACCCGCGCCCAGCCCTCCCGCGGCGCCGCCGCCGGGGAAGGTCGTCAGCGCCTTGGACGTGGCCTGCCGCATCCCGCATTTTGCAATCACGCCGGCCCAGTGCCGGAGATTGGCGTCGAGCTGTTTCACCATGGCGGGCGTGGCGCCTTTCTGGGGGCCAAACACGGCACTCGCGCCGCGCGGGCCGACGAGGGGATTGCGCACATCGCTGGCCACGAGGACCTCGAATTTGAGATTTGAGATTTGAGACTTGGACCAATCGATCCTGGCCACACGGTTCAGCGTGCCGCCGCCGATACCGGCGGGCAGCACACGACCGCGGGCATCGAGCAGACGGGCGCCGAGCGCCTGCGCCATGCCTGAACCGCCGTCGTTGGTGGCACTGCCGCCAATGCCCACAATCAGCCGCCGGCAACCGCGTTGCAACGCCGCCAGGATCAACTCGCCGGTGCCGTGGGTGGTCGTGACGAGCGGGTTGCGGCGGGCCGCCGGCACGAGACGGTAGCCGCTCGCCTCGGCCATCTCGATCACCGCCGTTTCACCGTCGCCGAGCACGCCGAACGCCGCGCGCACCGGCTGGCCGAGCGGTCCCATCACCTGCCGGTGAAAAATCCTCCCGCCGGTGGCGCGCACCAGCGCGCGCAAGGTGCCCTCGCCGCCATCGGCCATCGGCACTTTGACCACGCGCGCCCGCGGCCAGACACGGCGGACCCCGCGCTCCATGGCCTCGGCGGCTTCTTCGGCGGTGAGGGAGCCTTTGAATTTGTCGGGGGCGATGACGATGGTGATCATGGCGGTGATTGGATGGGAGGTTGATAGGCCGGGCACGGCTGGCGGGCAAGGAAAAACGCACCCGAAAGGCCTCCCCCCCGGCTGGGCCCGGATTTTCAAAAAGGCTAAAAAAAGTTGTTGCTATTGGCGGGTTTTTCGGTAGGGTTCGCCGTGCTCGCAGTAGGCAGTATTCAGCAGTGAGTTGGTAGATTGTCAGGCAGCCTCGATAGCTGGTGATGATCTGAAACCCGAAAGAGTCGGGAACAGTCACAGCAAGCTCCCACCGCAGCAAAAGGAAAACTAAATACAATGGCTACCAAGCTGTTTGTCGGCAATCTGTAGTTTAACACCACTGAAGGCGATGTCCTCGACCTGATCAAGCAGGCGGGCAACGTCAGCTCCTGCGAACTCATCGTGGACAAGTTCACCAGCAAGTCCCGCGGATTTGCGTTCGTGACCATGGGCACCCAGGAAGAGGCCAATGCGGCCATCGCCCAGTTCAATGGCAAGGAACTCGACGGCCGTGCCATGACGGTCAATGAAGCCCGTCCCCGCGAAGAGCGCCCCCGCGGTGGTGGTGGCGGCTTCGGCGGTGGCCGTGGTGGTTTCGGCGGCGGCGGTCGCGGTGGTGATCGCGGCGGTCGCGGTGGCCGGTACTAAACGGTCCCAAGGCCGCGGACCGGTGTCCGCAGCCTGATGGAACTTTTGTTCTGACAAGAGGGCATCTCGCGCAAGCGGGATGCCCTTTTTGTCTGGAAATCGCGCCTCCGGCACGGCCACGAGGCGACGGCCACGTTGCGGAGACACGGGGCCGATCCGGGCCGGTGTGCGCGAAAAAAACAGTTGAAATTGGAAAGGGTTTGGCTACTGTTCGCTCGCTCGCAGTTGGAAGCAGTTCGCAGTGAGTTGGTAGATTGTCAGGCAGCCTCGATAGCTGGTGATGATCCGAAACCCGAAGGAGTCGGGAACAGTCACGCAAGCTCCCACCGCAGCAGAAGGAAAAATACCAATGGCGACCAAGCTGTTTGTAGGCAACCTGTCGTTCAACACCACCGAGGGTGAAATACTCGACCTCTTTAAGCAGGCCGGTAGCGTCACCGCGTGCGAACTCATCACGGACAAGTTCACGGGCAAGTCCCGCGGCTTCGCGTTCGTGACCATGGGCACCCAGGAGGAGGCCAATGCGGCCGTGGCCCAGTTCAATGGCAAGGAACTCGATGGTCGTGCCCTGACGGTCAATGAAGCCCGTCCCCGCGAGGAACGCCCCCGCGGTGGTGGCGGTGGCTTTGGCGGTGGTCGTGGCGGTGGTCACCGTGACGGTGACCGCGGCGGCCGTCGGTAATTCGACTGCGGAACGAATTTCGTTCCCGACAAAAGAGCGTCCTGCGCAAGCGGGGCGCTCTTTTTGTTTGCCGGCACGGAGAGCGGCGACAGCCGGAGGGGGTGCGTTATTTGGTCGTTCCCCAGCGGCGGTGGAGGAACCGCTCCCAGGGTGAAAACAGGATCTTGTCCGCAAGCAGGCCGATGACAATGATGATCAGCATGATGGCGATGACCTGGTCCATTGCCTGCAGCTCGCGGCCGTAGTGCAGCAGATGCCCGAGACCGAAGCCGGTCAGGATCGTCACGTAAACCTCGGCCGCCATCAACGACCGCCATGCGAATGCCCAGCCCTGTTTCATGCCGCTGACGATGAACGGCAGTGATGCGGGCAGCTTCACCATCAACCACGTATGCCATCGTTTCGAGCCCATGGTTTGCGCGGCGCGCGCATAAATCGGCGGCACGTTGCGCACGCCGTTGTCGGTGGCGATGACGACGGACCAGAGGGTGCCCATGATGACGACAAACAGCATCGCCGTCTCGGTCTGGCCAAACCACAACAACGCCAGCGGCACCCAGCAGATGCTGGGCAACGTCTGCAGCCCGAGC
>CAZAAF010000473.1:0-4211 GCA_964482575.1 uncultured Verrucomicrobiota bacterium
CCGCGACCCTCGCGGGTTTCATCCGCTTCATCCTCCTGCCGCTGCGCAAACGCTGGGGCAACATCGAGGTGGCATTCAATGTCGAAGCCGCGTTCCCCCAGCTCAACGAGGAACTCGCCACCGCCGTACAACTGGAGGCCAGCCGCGATCCCGACTCCATCAAAGGCTCGCCGCAGCTCATCGAGGCGTTGGTCAACGACCTCGCCCATCGCAGCGGCCATCTGGATTTTGCCGCTGTTCTTTCGCCCGCGCGCGCCCGGATCAGCGCCGCCGTGGCCGCCGCGCTGGCGCTGGGCTTCGCCGTGTACGCCATCGCGGGGACGGAGCATTTTCTGCTGCTGGCCAGGCGGTTTGCCAATCCGCTCGCCGCGCTGCCGCGCGCCAGCTCGGTAAAACTGCAGGTCAAACCCGGCGATGCCACCATCGAAACCGGCGGCAGCGTGACCGTCCGCGTCAGCGTTTTCAACTATCGCGTGGGCCGGGCCTCTGTCTTTTTTGCCGACGACGGCCAGCCTGTGATCCGGCTCGAAACGCTCGCAGCGGACGCGCCCCCACCCTCCGCACCATCCAAACCCGGCGCGCCCGTCCCGCTCCAGCAGTTCGAGATTCCCCTGCCCGCCATCAAATCCAACGCCGTCTATTTCGTCCGTGCGGGCGATGCCGAATCGCAACCGTTCCGGATCGTCGCCCAGCGAGGACCACGGCTCGAGCGATTCACGCTCACGTACCATTACCCCGACTACACGACGCTGCCGCCCAAGACGGTCACGGCCGAAACCGCCGACATCGCCGCCTTGCGCGGCACGCGGGTCACGGTGGTCGCCACGGCCTCCCAGCCGCTCTCCGGCGCATGGCTGGAGGCCAACGGCTCGCCGTTGAAGCCGGCGCCGATCACCGGCGACCGCAACGTCACCGCCGAGATCACGGTGAACCACGATGCGGAATTCAAGCTCCGCGTGGTGGATGCGGTCGGCTTCAAAAACGCCGACGCCGTCAGTTACCAGATCAAGGCGCTGACGGACCAGCCGCCCACGGTGAAGCTTCTAGACCCGGAACAGGACGTCGAAATTGGCAAGCCGGAGCCGCTCGAATTGAAATTTGCCGCAACGGATGATTACGGCGTCGCCTCGGCCTACCTGGTCCACAACAACCAGCGCGACCAGATGCCGGTGAACGGCGTGGCCACGTTCGACCTCGCCCGGGCCGGTTACAAGTCCGGCGATGAGATCACGTTCCACATCGAGGTGGAGGACAATTCGCCCGACCGCCAGACCGCCCGCAGCGAGGAGCGGAAGGTGCGCATCAGCGAACTGGCCGATTTGTCGCTGCGGAACAAGGATTTCACCGACCTGCGCAAGCTCCGCGAAGCCATCACCCGGGCCGGGCAGTCGATCACCGATGCGCGCCGCGGCATCGAACAACTCCGCGCCGACTTCGGCCGCACCTCCCAATGGAGCCCCGATCTCGTGGCACGCGCCAACGCGTTTCGCCGCGATCTCGACGCGGCGCATGAAGCCGCCGCCGCAGCGCAGATGCTCGCCGGCGTGTGCGCCACGCAGCCGCGCACACCCCAGACCCTGCGCGATTGGGAAAACATCATCAACCAGATTGAGCAACTCGACGATCAACTGGCCGCGGCTCTGCCCGCGGCCGCGGCGCTCGACCGCGACCAAGCCTCGGCCGCCGTCATGGCCCCTGCGCTCGCCCGGCTGGCCGACACCACGGTGGTTGCCGACAAGATTGCCGCGCAACTCGCCCAGGGTTTCACCCGGCTCTATGACGCACGCGAGACCGGGGTTCTCTCCCAACTCGCGCGACGGATTGACCGCGCCGAACAACGGGTCCTGGAAGACGTGTATGGCATCACGCGCCAGTGGCGGCGCAAACGCGGCGCCAACGCCAGCGACCAGGCCTCCATTGTTGCCGCCACCCAGTTGCTGGCCGCCGGTCTTGGCGCGGTCGGCGCACCGTTGCCCCAGAACACCGAACCGCTGCGCACGGCACGGGAACGGCTCACGGGCATCGCCCAACCAAAAATCGAGAGTTTCCAGCAATGGCTCGCCGACAAAGGCAATGGACACGGATGGCGCAATCGCGAATCGATGGACTCCCTGACCGAGGCGTTGCACAAGACCCGCGAAGACCTGGCCAGGGCTGAAACCGCCTCCTCCGAGGCCGCCGACACGGCCCGCGGCCAGTTCGAGCACAGCCGGCTCGACCTCAGCCAGCGGCTGCTCGCGGCCTCCCAGGCACCCGCCGGCGAGCTTCACGATCGGATGGGCGATCTCATCACCCGCGTGGACCGGCTCTCGGAACCGCATCTGACACAACGTGCCGGCGATCCCCGTTGGGGACAGGACTTGCTGCTCGTGCGGGACGGTCTGCAGTCCCTGGCCACCGGCACGGCCTCTCAGGGCCCCGGTTCGCAACTGCGGCAGCTCGGCGGCCAGTTGAACCTGCTCGAACGGCAGCGCGACCTGCGGCTGCTCGTGCGCGGGTTGCGGCAACTCGAGTTACAGCAGACGGTCGTGTCCAAAGGCCTCGACGAGACGGTGGCCTGGCAACGGCTGCGGCTCGGCGAACTCGCCGATGTCGAACGTGACGTGCGGGCCGAATTTGCGCCCGTCGGCGCCCGTCTCGGTGCGCTGGCGGATCGAGTCGCCCCGGTGGACGGCGAGGCCGCACGGGAAATTCAGGAGGCGCGCCGCCAGTTCGACACGAGCCGGACCCTTTCACGATTGGAATCCGCCGTCTCGCAAGCCGAGGCGGGCGACCGCACCCAGGCGGCCGAGCGGGCGCGCGAAGCCCAGGTGGAAATCGCCGCGCTGCGATCGACCCTCGAACGCATCCTGAAGACGCGGTTGCAGGCGGCCGAAACAGCGCGGGCGCAGTTGCAGCAGCACGAGCCCTCGCCCTCCGAGCGTGTCGATCGACTGGCGCAAAAACAGGAAGCCCTGGCCAAACAGACGCAACAGCAACCGGCTCCCACGCCTGAAGAGCGCCGCCAGCGCGCCGCCGACCAGGAACAATTGCGTGCCGACGCGCGTGCCGTCGAGCGCAGCCTGCTGGCGCACGCGCCGGAGCAGCCAACGCCGGAGCAGATGCGCGACCTTCACGATGCCGCGCTGCGGGTGGCCGAAGCCGAACGCGAGCCGATGGCGGCGGCGACCGAAGCGCTCGCCCGCGGCCAGCAGCCAAAAGCCCTCGAACAACAACAGGCCGCCGCGCAAAAACTGCGTCAGACCGCACAGCAGCTTGCCGCCGCGAAGAAGGCCGACCAGATGGTGGCCCAGGCCGGGCAGGCGGAAGCGCTCGCCAAACAACAGGAAAAGCTCCTCGCCACGACCAACGCATCGCAACCGTCGGCACTGCCGGCCCACGCACAGGAGCAGCGGTCACTGGCCGCCCAGGCCCAGGCGTTGGCGCAGGCCACGCAACAGGCCTCGCCCGCCGCCGCGTCGCCCATGACAGCGGCCCAGACTGCGATGCAGCAGGCCGCCCAGGCCATGCAGTCCGCAGACAAGTCCACGGCGGCCAGCCGCCAGCAAACGGCGATGCAACAACTGCAGCAGGCCGCCCAGGCGATGGCGTCGGTCAAACAGGCGGCGGCCGCCGAGGCCGAACAGGCCCGGTCGCAATTGCAACAGGCCGAGAAGGATCTGCCCAACCAGCCGCAACTGGCCAAGGGCTACGACTGGCTCAAGAAGCTCGGTGACATCGCCGCCAAACAAAACGACGTGGCCCAGCGCGCCGCCGCCAATCAGGAAGCGTCGCCACTCGCCACACAACAGTCGGAAGTGCGCCAGAAGATGAAATCGGATCTGGAGAACGAACCCTCCATCCGCGCCGACCAGCTCCAACAGGCCCTGGACAAGCTCCGGTCCGGCGCACAGGCCGTCAGCGAACTGGCGCGCAAGGAACAGGAAATGGCCGGCAAGCTCGACCAAGTGCGATCGGAACGCGACTGGAAACAAAAGGACGCGCAACGCCACGCCGAGGAAGTCGCCCGTCAGGCCCAGCGCGCGGCCCAGCAGAATCCAGCCAAGGCCGGGGATTTCCAGAGGCAGGCCCAAGCAATGAACAACGCCGCCGAAGCCCTGAAGCGCGGCGATCACGAGGCAGCACGGCAGCAGATCGAGCAGAACGCCAAATCCTCCAATGATCAGGGCCAGGATTGGATCAAGACGGCGCAAAAAGCACGTGCGGAAGCC
>CAZAAF010000474.1:0-1405 GCA_964482575.1 uncultured Verrucomicrobiota bacterium
GGGTGCGGTTCAACAAGAAAGTCGCATGGATGCCCGAAGGCGGTGTCCGGGATGCCGATTCAACACAAACGGGCCTTGCACTCCGGGCTCCCGACCTTTACAAAAGCGCGTCATGAAATTTGATTCGGCCCTCCTGATTGGCGCGGCGTTGTCCCTCGCTACGGCGTCCGCGGAAGTATCCACCGGTCATCCCTTCTACGGCGATCCGCCCGATGACACGCACCCCTGGTGTGTGCATGACCAGAACCGTCCGCAGCCCAAGGTGGTCAAGCCGCTGCCGGTCAGCGAACTGGAGGCGAAGGCCAAGCCGCCCGCGGGCGCCATCATCCTGTTCGACGGGACCGAGGCGAGCATGTCCAAGTGGTGCTCCGACAAGAGCCCGAACGAGCCGACGAAGTGGATCGTCAAGGACGGCAACATGGAATGCGTGCCGAAGTCCGGCTACGTCCGCACGAAGGAGGAGTTCGCCGACTGCCAGTTGCACGTCGAGTGGGCCGCGCCGACGCCCCCGCAGGGCGACAGCCAGGGCCGCGGCAACAGCGGCATCTTCCTGATGGGGCTCGTCGAGACCCAGGTGCTCGACAACTTCAACAACCCGACCTATGCCGACGGGTTCGCGTGCTCGATGTATGGCGTCAGCCCGCCGCTCGCCAACGCGCTCCGTCCGCCGGGCGAGTTCCAGTTCATCGACATCACCTTCCATCGCCCGATCTACAAGGACGACAAGTGTGTGGATCCCGGCTGGATTACCGTTTATTGCAACGGCATCCTGATGCAGGACCGCCAGCAGATTGAAGGCCCGACCGGCCATGCGCGCCGCCCGAAAGCCGCCGCGTTCCCGGAGAAGGGCCCGCTGAAGCTGCAGGACCACGGCAATCCGGTCCGCTTCCGCAACATCTGGTATTGCCCGCTGGATCCGGCCAAGGCCGGGGCGCCGAAACACGGCCCGATGACGGCCAAGGCAGCCGCGGCGAAGCGCAGCGAACTCGCCGCGATGGTCCGCAAGGATGCCGCGAAGAAACCTGCCGGCTCCGTCGAGCAGATGCTTCGCTTTGCCGAATCCCTCGTGTACGTGAAGGACGACGCCACTTGCAAGAAGGTGGAGGAACTGGCCAATCAGTATCTGGCTGGCATCAAGCAGTTGCCCACCGACCAGCTCAATGCGAAGAAGGATGAGGTCACGCAGGTGGGCAATGCCTTCAATTATCTGGCGAAGTGGAAGATCGTGGCTGACGACTTTGGTCCGAAAACAGAGATCGGCAAGATCGCCAAGGACCATGGTTGGAAGTTGAAGAAGTAAGCGGTTTCACAGCAACGACCGGCGGCTGCAAGGTCGGCCGGTGGTGATTTTCGCGCGTACGCCTCCCCGCGGCGGCCGCGCCATTCGCTTTCAGTGACTGGGCGG
>CAZAAF010000474.1:1415-4205 GCA_964482575.1 uncultured Verrucomicrobiota bacterium
CCCCCCCGCGCGGGGGGGGGGGGGGGGGGGGGGGTGTGTTTGGGCGGCCCCCCCCCCCCGCGGGCCCCCCCCGCGATTCGCTTTCAGGGACTGGACGGTTTCGCTTCCGCCGCTTCGGCCACATGGAGCTGGGTCCGCTTTCCGCTGCTGACATTGAAGTAAATGCGCCGGCCGTCGGGACTGAAGACCGGATGCGGATGCGACCGCCGCCAGGAGTTTGCGCCATGCGAATTATCAAAGCGGTGGATGATGACGTACTCCTTGCCGCGGATGTCCCCCACCACCACGCCCCATTCCGTTGCGGGGCCACCGAGTTTTTCCAGTGAGGTGTCGGCGGTGAACAGCCGGCCATCGGGACTGGCCGAGGGATGGTCCCCGTGGAGCGCGGGCAATCCCGGGATGCGCCGTTCGACGCCGGTATCGCTGTCAATCAACCGGTGCGGGACCTCGAGGATGGTCCGCGAATCCGGAAGCCACGCCGGATGACCCCATTTACCGCACAGGAACAGGAAGTGGTTTTTCTCGATATCAAAACAGACCAATCCCTTGCGCTCGCTGGCCTGTTTGTTGCGCGCGTCGCCGCCCACGGACGTCGCCAGTTTGAAATAGGCGCGTTTCAAATCGGGGCTGATGACCGGAAAGAAAATCGAAACCCGCCGGTCGCCGAATTGTCGGGCGATCCATTCCGGACAGGCGGCCTTCACCGCCTCCGCCGTGACGGCGGTGCGAATTTCGCCGGTCTCGACGTTGACCAGATCGAGGTTCCGATGGTCGCCCGGATTCCAGTGTTTTCCGTAAATTGGCACCAGGTCGCTGTTGGGCTGGCCGAAACCAAGCTGCCGGTCCCGGGCGAGGATGCGCTCTTGCGCCGAGTCCACGTCCGTCACGACGACTCTCCATTCGCCGTTGCGTTCGTCGTGAAACACCACGCGCCGGCCGCGCGAGACCCATTGCTGGCATGCCACGCGGTGTGCATCCTCGGTGGTGATGTCGCGCGCGAGCACACGCTCTTGGCCGGTGGAACGTTCCCGGATGCATAGCTCGCCGTGCTGGCCGTCGGCGGCTGTGGAGGCGAAGAACAGGACCCACCGGCCATCGGGGCTTTCCGGCGTCGTGTTGAAGTACGAGTGGATGGTGTGCCGCTCCGCTTGTTCGGAAACCAGCTGGACGCGGACGCCATGGCGCCAGGGTGCGAGTGGATCGCTTTCATCCCCGGCGTGCACACCGGTCGGTGCCGCGAGCAGCGCAACAATCAACGCCTGCCATGAAACCACTTTGATGATCATGTTGTTGACCATCTATTCCAGTTCCACCACCGCCACGTCTTCCGGCGCGAGACTCAGCTCGAAGTGCCCGTCGCGAAGGGCCAGCGTCCGGCCGCTGAGCAACTCGCGCGCGGACTTGGCATGGAGGCCGTCGAGCATGATGGTCACCGGCAGCGGGTCCTGCGTGGTGGCCTGGGGTGCGTCATGGAACACGGTGAGCAGGTTCTTGCCAAAGCGCTCGACGTGAACCTTCGGCTGTTCGGAACACGCCAGGGTGACCGGTTGCCAGCCCGCCTCCGCCACGCGTTTGCAGAGCGGGATGTACTTCTTGAACAACGGCCGGTCGCGATTGTAGAGGGCCGGCTGCGAGAAGTAATGGCCCGTCGAGGCATCCGCGCTGAAAAAGCCGGGGAACATGCCGTAGGCGAGGCTGCGTTTCATGAATTTCTCGGTCAGTTCATACGGCCACGCGGGGAAATGCGTGTTCATCAGGAAGCAATACGGCTTCGGCCCGCAGATCGCGCGGCGATAGAGCAGGTCCGCGTCACTCATGGGACGCCAGATGTGCGACGCAGCCTCCGAACGCTTCGCGCCCCGCTGCGCGGGCGGGTTCCAATCCGTTTCGGTGCCCATCACGTCCAGCCACGGGCCGAGCCAGCAAAGGCGGACCGGCGTGCTGTTCGCCATCATCAGCTTGTCCATGCCATGAACGTCCAACGCCATCTGGCGGGTGTATTCGCCGACGATGCAGCCGCGGAAGATTGCCGGCTTGCGGCTGTCCGGCGAGAATGTCAACGGCAACTGTGCCGCGGCGAAGTGGTCGCGGCAGAAATCCAGTTCGTCGGTGACGTAGCCTTCGCTCGAGTCAATGTATTCGCCGTCGAGATCGCCCTTGCGATTCGGCCCGTACAGTTTTTCACGAATGGACGGACTCCACTTCAACAACCAATCCGTCGGGGCGCTCTGGATGCCGGGCATGGAGTTCATGCTCCAGACCGCGCCGTTGCACCACGGTGTGTCCAGCAACCGGGCGACGAACCGGCCGTTCTCGTCATGATAGCCGGAGGTGAGGACCGACTTGGCTTGGGGCTGGCCGGCGTCGGCAAGCCGTTTGACTTCGGTAATCGCCGCGTCCAGGGTGCGTGGCATGTCCTTCTTCATCGTCATCCACCATGTCATTGGCTCGGTGTAGCGGAATGTGAGGATGCCGTGCGCGTCGTCCCATGCCGTTTCATCGTTGCCCTCCTTGAACTTGAAGCCAAAATCCTCCCACCCCTCGACTTTGCTGATTTTGTGGAATGGCATCCAGACGCCCTGCTCCGGCGTGCGGCAGCGGAAGTAGTCGGGGAAGATCTCGTAATAACGCTGGAGCGCGCCGCGGAAACCAAGCCGGCCGTCGAATTTCGCCGTCACGATCCGCACCCTCGCAGCCGGTTTTTCCGGTGCGAGGCCAAGGTCGAAGGCGATGAACAGCTCGCGTGTGGCGGCGTTGAACCCGCAGCGGTAAAACGCCGGCCAGCCGGCG
>CAZAAF010000475.1:0-1179 GCA_964482575.1 uncultured Verrucomicrobiota bacterium
CTACACCATCCTCGCCAAGCCCGTGCATCGGTCGGAATTCCTGCTCGGCAAGTTCGGCGGCGTGGTGCTGCTGCTGACGATCTCGGTGGCGCTGATGGGGTCTATCTTAATCGGCGTCGTCTTCATCAAGGATCAGCACCTCTCGCGCGTCATCTATCAGGAAACCGTGGAGGCCGCCGAAGGCGCCATCGCCTCGACGCCGATGACCCCGGCGGCGAAGGAGAAGGTGATGGCCGGCGCGCACCAGCGCGCGCACCAGGCCGTGGAGGAAATCCACCGGACGGCCGGGTATCGCGACATTCTCAAGGCCCTCTCCACCACCCTGTTCAAGCTCTGGCTGGTGGCGGCGATCACCCTGACGCTCTCCACCATTGCGACGTCGATGGTGTTCACGGTGGTGCTGTCGGCGATGCTGTATTTCGGGGGGCATCTCGTGCCGGTGGCGCAGAAATTCTACGCCACGAGCAAGGGGCTGCCCGGCAAGTGCATGGCCTTCGTCGTCACGTGGCTCGTGCCGAACCTCTCGGCGTTCGACGTGGCGGATGATCTGTTTGCGGGCGACCCGCTGGCCTGGACGAAGGTGTTGAAGATTCTCTCCTACGGTCTCTTCTACCTGCTCGTCACGCTCACCCTGGCCTACCTGCTGTTCCGGGAGCGGGAAATCTGACCCTCATGAAACGGAACTGGGTGCTGATTCCGCTCGTGCTGCTGCTGGCCGGCCTGGTCAAGGGGCCGTTCGAGGCGAGCCTGGCCGCCGACCGCCCGCACGCCGCGGGCCTCGGCCTGGGCCTGAAAACGCGCGAACGGATCGGCCAGGGCCTGTCGCTGGCGCTGCTGGGCGGGTTCCGCGCGCTGGTGGGCGACTTCCTCTGGATCTCGGCGCACGACGCCTGGGAACAGGGACGGTGGTTCACGATGCGGCAGGATTTCGAGGCGTGCCTGATGCTGCAGCCGCGGGCGATCACGTTCTGGGACATGGCGAGCTGGCACCTGGCCTACAACGCGAGCCACGCCGCCTTCAACAACCCCGCCGAACCCCTCTTGGCGGTGCGGCTGCGCGACCAGCGCCTCTGGATGCGCGCCGGCCGCGAGTTGCTCGAGCGCGGCATCGCCAACAATCCCGGCAACGCGTTCCTGTTCGAGAAACTGGCGTGGATGCTGCAGCAGAAATTCGAGGAC
>CAZAAF010000475.1:1189-4201 GCA_964482575.1 uncultured Verrucomicrobiota bacterium
CGCGCTCACGGCCGTGCGCTGCTGCCACGACTGGCGCCGCGGCTACCTGCAACGGCTGGCCGGGTACTGGCTGGAGGACTGCGCCCGCAATGCCGCGCCGGGCCGCCTGCGCGAGGCGTACGACTACTGGCACGCCCTCTGGCTCCGCGAATATTCCGACAAACCGCGCGAGGCCTGGGACTCGATCGACAAGAACATTTCCCGCCGCATCCAAAGACTCGAGGAGGAGCTTGCGATACCCGACGCGCAAAGACTCTTTGCAAAATCCCCATCCTCTGCTACTGTCGCCCCACACCGATGAAGATTGCCATTCTCGGAGACATCCACGGAAATCTGGAAGCCCTGCAAACGGTGCTGGCCGATGCCGAAAACGAACAGGTGAATGAATACCTGTCCGTGGGCGACATCGTCGGCTACGGTCCCAACCCCCGGGAATGCCTGCAAATCATCCGCGACGAACTGAAGTGTCCCTGTGTGCGCGGCAACCACGATCACCTCGCGTCGGCCAACCTCAGCACGATGAGTTTCAACCCCATCGCCGCCGAGGCCATCGGCTGGACCCGCCACCAGCTCGACGAGGCGGACAAGAAATTCCTCTCCGAACTGCGGATGGTGCGGCTGGTGCATGATTTCACCGTCGTCCACGCCACGCTCGACATGCCCCAGAGCTGGGGCTATGTGTTCGACCGGCTGGCGGCGACGTCCTCGATGAGCTACCAGACCACCAACATCTGTTTCTTCGGCCACACCCACGTGCCGATCGCGTTCATCAAGGAAGGTCCCGTCCGCGCCGAACACAGTTGGTCCACCATCGATATCAAGCCCGGCTGCCGCTATTTCATCAATGTCGGCTCCATCGGTCAGCCGCGCGACGGCAACCCCAAGACGGGCTATGTGATTTACGACACCGACGCCAAACAGGTCAGCATCCGCCGGCTGGATTATGATATTGCCGCCGTGCAGTACAAAATCCGCCAGGCCGCCCTGCCGGAGAAGCTGGCCGTCCGTCTGAGCCTGGGCAAGTAGCCGCCCGGCCCCCGTTTTCTCAGTGTGAAAATCCTGGTCGTCAAGCCCAGTTCGCTCGGGGATATCATCCACGCCCTGCCGGTCGTGCGCATCCTGCGCCACGCCTGCCCGCGGGCCGACATCGCGTGGCTCGTCAACGACGGGTTCGCCCCCATCCTCGAGGGATCGCCCGTCATCAACCGCCTCATCCCCTTCGCCCGCCGCCGGTATGCCACCCTCGACGGCTGCCTCGACCTCGTCCACCTCCTGGGTGCCCTGCGCCGCGAGCGGTTCGACTGGGTCATCGACCTCCAGGGTCTGCTCCGCAGCGGGCTGATCACGCTGTTCACCGGCGCGCGACGCCGCACCGGCCTTTCCGACGGACGCGAAGGCTCCACGAATTGTTACAACGAGCATATCAAGGTCCCTGCGCACCGCATGCATGCCGTGGACCGGTACCTGTTGCTGGCGCGACAACTCGGCCTCGATGTGGACCGCGTCGAGTTCCCACTCGCCCCCGACCCGCGCGGGCCGAAAGCCCCGCGCGAAAGCCTCATCCTCATCAATCCCGGCGCGCGCTGGGTCACCAAACGCTGGCCCGCGTCGCGCTTCAGCGAACTCATCGCCTGCCTCGCCGCGCGCTGGCCCGACCATCGCATCGCCATCCTCGGTAGTGCCGACGAGCGCCTGCCGGCCGAGGCCATCGCCCGCGGGGCGCACGCGCCCGTGGAGGTGCTCGCCGGGCGGACCACACTGCCGCAGTTGATGGACCTGATGCGCCGGGCGAAACTGGTGGTGACCAACGACAGCGGCCCCATGCACCTGGCCGTCGCCGTCGGCACGCCGGTCGTCGGCATCATGGGACCGACCAACCCGCGCCTGACCGGCCCGTACCCGGCCAGCAACCACATCGTGCTCTACGCCGCCACCCCCTGCTCGCCGTGTCTCAAGGGGGAATGCAAGCCTCCGAAGGAGCTGGAGTGCATGACCGCCATCGCGGTGTCGGACGTCGTCAGCGCCGCGGACCGCCTGATGCGCAAGTCCTGAGCCGGAACCCTCCGTCGGCGGTTACTTTGCTTCGCGCCGCACGAGCGCCTGATACGCGCGCATCATTTCATGCGTGACCGGGCCGGGCCGGCCCAGATGAACCCAGTGGCTGCCGATCCGCGTGACCGGCACAACCTCCGCAACGCTGCTGGTGAGGAAAACCTCGTCGGCGTGGAACAGGTCGTTTTGATGCACCACCCGCTCCACCACCGGCAGCTTTTCCGCATGCGCCAGCTCGATCACCGCGGCGCGTGTGATGCCGACCAGGATTTCCGCCTCGAGCGAGGGTGTGATCAGTTCCCGTCCCATCACGAGGAAGATGTTGCTGGTGGTGCCCTCGGCGATGTGGCCGTGGGTGTTCAGGAGAATGGCGTCATCGGCGCCCGCGGCATCCGCCTCGCGCCGCGCCAGGATCTGGCCGATGTAATTCAGGCTCTTGAGATCGTGCTTTGACGACAGGCGCTCGTGGGAGACGATGCAATGGACGCCCTTCTCGTAGCGTTCGGGCGGCGGGGGCGGTTGCGACCAGCAGGCCGCCAGCAGCACCGGCTGCAGCGCCTTCTTGCCGAGCAGGCCGAATTCCCCGATGCCGCGCGTGACGATGATCCGGGCGATGCCGTTGGCGACGTCGTTGCGCTTCATCAGCTCGCGCAAGGCCGACTCCAGTTCCGCCTCGTTCACGGCAAAGGGGATGCCGAGGCGCTCCAAGCCCGCGCGGAACCGCGCGATATGGCGGTCCAGCCGGAACAGCTTGCCCTCGTAGCACCGCAGCGTCTCGAACAACCCGTCGCCATACAGGAAGCCACGGTCGAACGGCGAGACCGCCGCTTCCTCTTCAGACACGAATTTGCCGTCGCGATAAACCGTCATGCTCATGCGCCATTGTCTCCGCCAACGCCTGCATCATGCCGCGCGCCTTGTGCAACGTCTCCTCGTACTCCAGCGCCGGCTCCGAGTCCG
>CAZAAF010000476.1:0-4183 GCA_964482575.1 uncultured Verrucomicrobiota bacterium
ACCACTCCCAGACATTCCCGATCATGTCGTAGAGGCCGAACTTGTTCGGCTCCTTCTCCCACCGGGTGCGGCCGGTTGCCGGCGTTGCCGCCGTAGAGGAGCACGCGCGACGCGCCATACCAGCCGATGCGCGAGAGATCCGTTTCGCTGCTGCCGGAGTAATAGCGCGTGGTCGTGCCGCCGCGGCAGGCGTACTCCCACTCCGCCTCGGTCGGCAGGCGGCAGGCCGCGCCCGCGGGCAGGAGGCCCAGGCCGTTGAGCCGGACGGTGAACGCCACCGCGTCCATCCAACTGACATTTTCCACCGGGTTCTTCGCGCCCTTGTAGCCCGAGGGATTCCGACCGGTCACCGCCTCGTACTGCTCCTGGGTGATCTCGCACTTCGCCATCCAGAACCCCTTGGTGAGGGTCACGCGATGCACGGGCATGGCGTCATCGCCATCGTTGTTGGTGCCCATGTCGAACTCGCCCGCCGGCACCCAGACCATGTCGAGCTTCACGCCCTTGCCCAGGTCGAGGGCGAGCGGCTGGCCGGCCGCCGGTTCGCCGAAGGCGGCGGCAGCGAGGGCGACGACGGACACCAGCGAGACGATCCATTTGGTTTTCATGTTCTGCTTCCTTGTGATCTCCGCCCGGGGCGGAGGACTTTCATAGTTCGTGACGACGGATGTTGCAATGGGCCGCGGACTAGAACCGGAACGTATAGCTCACGGTGGCGATGTACGCCGAATAATCGTTGATGCCGCCGCTGGACGGGTCGGAGTTGTTGACGAAACCGAACCGGACGCCCACGTTGGAGTGGTCGTTCAGGCGGCGTTTCCAGCCGATCGAGGCGTTGGTCAGGTCATAGCTGACGAGGTACGGCATGCCGTACTGGCTGGTGCCGAGGTTCGCCGGCCCGTAGCCGTTGTTCACGTAGTTGTCGCTGTGCGAGTAGTTGACCTGCAGGTCCAGGTCGGACTTCATGTCCAGCGCGTAGCCGATGCTGCCGATGACGCTGTACACATTCCCCCGGTAGGGAATCATGGTGTTGGACCCGTTGTCGTACGACGACGTGAGCGTGTCCTGGTAGGAGACCATGCCCATCACGTAGAGGCGGTTGATCGGCGTCCACGTCGCGCTCATGCTGTAGATGTTCTGGTAATACTGGCACGCGGGAATGGTCCCGTTGATGGACTGGCTCTTGATGTCCGTCGAAAGCATCTGGTACTTCAGCGTCACGTTGACGCGCGAACAGGGGCGCAGGGCCAGCTTGGTGGAGACGTCATCCGTGTCGAACGTGAGGTTGCGGATGTAGCCGGCGCCCCAAGCGCCGGTGTAGGGGTTGGCGGGGATCGCGTCGCCGCCCGTGAGGTAGTTGATCCCGTAGTTATCCTCCTCGCGCCGGTGCATGTACTGGGTGGTCCAGTTCACGCGCGCCCAGGGCGAGGTGCTGAAGCCGGCCTTGTACTGCTGCTTGAAGGTGTCAGTGCCGATGCCGGCACCGTAGGTGTTGCCGGCGTTGCCGGACAAGTCAGTCTGGTTCTGGTCCTGTCCGTAGTTGTCCTGCGTGAAGCGCGCCTCGGCATACAGCGTGGTATAGGGAATCCGCGTGTAGCGCACACCGACGGTTTCCTCGGTGCTCTTCTTGTCGAGCACGGCGTACGCCACGCGGTTGTCGGTGGCGGTGGCCACGGTGGCGAAATTACCCAGCAAGAAATTCTCGGAGTGCGTCTTCTCGCCCTGCATGCCCACATAGCCCGTCAGGTCCTTGAACGGCCCGAACATCAGGTTCACGTTCCCCATGTTGCAGTGCTCGTTCATGTTGATCACGGGGATGTTGTACTTGGTGTCGGTCCCGCCCGGGGCCACGCCGTAGTAGATGTTGTTGACGTTGTAGTTGCCGCCGCCGTTCATCGTGGTGAACAGATACCCCGCCGACCAATAGACCTTGTCGTTCAGATGCTGGTCCATATGGTACGTATTGGAGAACAGGTCGTGCTTGAACTGCTCGTTGGTCTGCCGGAAGCTCGCCGTGTTCGCCGGGAGGTTCACCGCCGACGCGTCCATCAACGACGTGGCGTTGTCGTATTTCTCGTAGAAGAAATTGTCGCCCAGGTTCAACGACCCGAAGCTGTGGTCCACGTTCAACTTGAAGATGTCCACGTTCTCATCGATGGCCTTGAATCCGGGATAAATCTTCTTGGTCACCGCGCCCGTGGGATAGACCGAGCCGGCCGGCAGGGTCTGCGTCACGCTCCCCCACTCCAGCATGGACTTGTTGCCGTCCTTGTACTGGTGCTCGTAGCCAAAGGTGATCTTCGGCAGGTCGGGCAGTGTCAGGCCCGCGTCGAACGTCATGTGGCCGATGTCCATCTCCGGGTCGTTGGCCAGGTTGAAGGACGGGGTGCTGAACCGCGGATAATAACCGCCCGCGGAATCGTAGTATTTCGGATACTGCGTGAAGCCCATCCGCACGAACCCGAAGTCGCGCTTGGTCACGTCCAGATGAAGGTCGTAATCCCGCTGGTCGATGACCCCGCGGCCGCTGAGGCTGAACTCGGTGTCCTTGCTGATCGGCCGGTGCCAGTCGAACTCGCCGATGCCGCCCGTCCAGCCATCGCGCGTCCAGGTGTCCTCGCGGAACTTCGACTTGTTGCCGCTCACATCCGCGAACGAGACCACCGGCGTGATGGAAAACTCCGGGTCGGATTCCGCGGGGGCCTTTGCATCCTTCTTGGCCGCGTCGTCGGCCGCCGCGGCGTTCAAGGACCCGAGCGGACAGGAGAGCGCCGCCAGCAGGGCGAGAATAAACAGTTTCTGGATCATCTGGGCTATCCTTTCAGACTAGTAGCGGAGGTGATTCTGCGCATTGGAGCCGTGGACATGCGTGTGGCAGCCGGCGCTCCAGCACGTGCCCTGGGCCAGACGGGCCGTGTGGTCGGAGTTGTTGACGTAGATGGACCCCGGCGTGCCGCCGGGGATCGTCACCTGCGCGTGGCACTTGACGCACAGGTTCGCATCGCGCTGGGTCAGCATCTTCGGGTTGATCGAGCCGTGGACCTCGTGGCAGGTCGTGCATCCCTCGCGCAGCGCCGGGTGCTCGAACACGTGCGGCTCGGTCTGCTCGCGATGGCACTGCGCGCAGTTCTGGTTGACGCGGCCGACGAACAGGCCCTTCGCGAGCTTGATGTTCTCGCCGTGCGGATTGTGGCAGCTCACGCACGTCATCCGTCCCTCCTTCAGCGGGTGGTGATACGGCAGGTTGAACTGCGCCTGCTTGTCGAGGTGGCACTGGAAACACGTCTCGGGCTTCTTGCTGGGATTGACGATGAACTTGCCGCGCTCGCCGCCCGCCTCGACGGGGAGACTGCCGGGACCGTGGCAGCTTTCGCAACCGACGTTCTCGCGCTTGCCCTTCGGATCGGGAATGGAGACGCGCGAGTGGGAGGTGATCTTGAAATCCTTCGTCTCTTTCTCGTGGCAGGGCGCGCACGTTTCCGAGCCGACGTATTTTGCCCCGGGAATCATCGGCGGGGCGACCACCACGCGGTCGATCGTCGCGCAGGAAAACACGAAGACCGAGAGGGCGACGGTCATGAAGACCGCGATAACGGACAGTCTGAAGTTTGTTCTCTTCACAGCGTTGCCTTTCACTTGCTGAGTAACCATTGCGTCGATGATGTGCAGTCCCTGTGCCAACCTGCCGGCACCGCATATAACAATTGGAATGACAAGGAGTTAGTACGGGGTATCGGAACATTGGATGAGATAACCCGCGTGGGGCGTGCGCGATTTCACGCATGCGGTTGCGCGATATCTCGGAACCTGGCAATCGCATAATTCCGATGCAGTTTTGCCGATGGAACCACGAAGCCGGGAAGACGGGAAGTGCGGGAACGAAGGGAATGGAAGTCACGGATGGGACGTGGACCGGAATAGGGCCGACAACGGTAGCGGCGGTCTGTGACCGCGGCCGCATCACTGGGAGAAGCGACGTCCACGTCGCCTGCTCCAGTGGAATCACCGGCGACTTGGAAGTCGCCGCTCCCAGTCCTCTCACGGCGGTCACAGACCACCGCTACAGTTGGTCCCCTCTCCACACCTCTTGCGCCCCGCATCGAATTTCCGATGCGGGTGGCCCCGATTTTTGTCCCGGGACGCGTCGCGCAACGCGCCCACCGTCATGTCGCTGTCAAAGATC
>CAZAAF010000477.1:0-952 GCA_964482575.1 uncultured Verrucomicrobiota bacterium
GGGGGAGGGGGGGGCATGGAGGGGGGTGTGGGTGGCGGTGTGGGTGCTGTTTGGGGCATGGGTGTGGTGGCGTGGCGGTGCGGATCCGGGACTCCAGTTCTTCACCGGCTATGTTGTCGAGTATTCACTGAGCGTGGACAACATCTTCGTGTTCGTCCTGCTCTTCCGCTACTTTGCGGTGCCGTCAGCGTACCAGCACCGCGTGCTGTTCTGGGGCATCCTGGCGGCGTTGATCATGCGCGGCGTGTTCATCGGGCTGGGCGTGGCGATTATTGAGCGTTTTGCCTGGGTGCTCTATCTGTTCGGCGCGTTCCTGGTGTTTACCGGCATCAAGATGTTTGTGCATGAGGATATGGAGATTCATCCCGAGCAGAATCCCGTGGTGAAACTCTGCCGGCGCTGGCTGCCGTTCACGTCCGGCTGGGTCGGCCCGTAGTTTTTCGCGCGGCAGGACGGCCGGCTGATGGCCAGGCCGTTGTTCCTGGGGTTCATGGTGGTCAACGTCACGGAGGTGGTGTTCGCCACGGATTCGATCCCGGCGGTCTTCGCGATCACGCTGAACCCGTTCATCATCTTCACCTCGAACATCTGTGCGGTCATGGGCCTGCGGTCGCTGTACTTCCTGCTGGCCGGGGCGATGGATTTGTTCATCTATCTCCAGCAGGGACTGGCGGTGATTCTGACCTATGTCGGCATCAAGATGCTCATTGTGCGCTGGGTGCACATCCCGACGCCGGTCTCGCTCGGGTTCATCGCCCTGGTCCTGACGGTGGCCATCGTGGCGTCGCTGGTGGTTCGCCGACGCGCCCAGTAGCGTCCGTCCGCTGGTTCAATCCTTTGGCCGCCTTCGGGCCGTCCGTTGACATACGTCAATGCGCTCCACGTGGGATGGACTACAGTAGGGGCAACATGAAGCGGAAGATCATCGAAATTGACGAGCGGAAATGCAACG
>CAZAAF010000477.1:962-4167 GCA_964482575.1 uncultured Verrucomicrobiota bacterium
GGTCTCGACAAGACCAGTCTCGACAAGAGCGTCAATTTCAAACCCTTCGAGGTGAGAAAGATGACGGACCGGGAGTTCGACCTTCCTCCGAGGACGCGGGTATACGTGAGGGAATATCAGGTCCAGCTCATCGATGGCAAGGCGCGGCTGATCAGCGACCTCTGCTGCGATGGGCTGGGCGCGTGTCTCGGTCATTGCCCCGAGGGTGCCATCACCGTCGAGGAACGCGAGGCGGCACCCTACGATGAGCGGCAGGTCATGGACAACATCCTCCGGCAGGGTCCGAACGTGATTCGTGCGCATCTGGAACACCTGCGTGACCACGGCCAGAACGAGTTTCTCGCGCAGGCCGTCGCTGTGCTCGATGAGAAAGGCATTTCCAACCCGCTTCAACAGGAGAACCAACCCATGCTCCAGACGGAACTCTAGACGCTTGATGCTTCACGCTCTACGCTCCACGCTCACTCAGGCTGCCCCGGCGCGCGCTCCGTGGCGTTCGACACGCCATCCGCACCCGCGCCCGGCGGCGATGAATCGGGCCGGCGTCTCTCGCAACTCACGCACTGGCCGATCCAGTTGCATCTCCTGTCGCCCGCCGCGCCGCAATACCAGGGCAGGGACGTGCTGCTGGCGGCGGATTGCGTGGCCTTCACGGTCGGCGATTTCCACCGGGATCACCTGAAGGGGAAGTCGCTTGCCATTGCCTGCCCGAAGCTCGACCAGGGGCAGGAAATCTACGTCGAGAAACTCAAGGCGCTGATCGACATGGCGAAGGTCAACACCTTGACCGTGATGATCATGCAGGTGCCGTGCTGCATGGGGCTGCTGAAACTGGCCCAGACCGCCGCTTCGGAGGCCAAACGCAAGGTGCCGGTCAAATGTGTCGTCGTTAGCCTCCGCGGAGAGATTTTGCAGGAGGAGTGGGTCTAAAACAAACACGGGCGGCGGAAGACCGCCGCCCGTGCAAATGAACTTCCCTTGAGCGTGTTGGCTCTGGCCAACCCTATCTCACCGCTTCCGCAATCTTCGCGGAGAGGTCCTTGATCGCGATGCGCTCCTGCTTGAGCGTGTCGCGGTCGCGGAGGGTGACGGTGTCCTTCATCTCGGGGCCTTTTTCGCCGAGCGTGTCGAAGTCGATCGTCACGCAGAACGGCGTGCCGGCCTCGTCCTGGCGGCGGTAGCGGCGGCCGATGGCGCCGGTCTCGTCGTAGAAACTGACGAACTGGCCGCGCAGCATGTTGAAGACTTCCTTTGCCTTCTCGACCAGCGCGGGCTTGTTCTTCAGGAGCGGGAAGACCGCCACCTTGATCGGCGCGATGCGTGGGGCGAAACGCATGACCACGCGGCTCTCGTAGCCTTTCGGCGGCTGCTTGCCGTGCTCGACGGGAATCGTTCCGGAACCGGCGGCTTCACTGGTCGGCGCCCATTCCTCGTAATAGGCGTTGCAGAGCAGCGCCAGCGCGATGCGGTCCACACCCGCGGACGGCTCGACGACGTGCGGGATGTACTTTTCCTTCGTCTCGTCGTCGAAATACTCCATCGACTTGCCGCTGTGCTTCTGGTGCTGCGTGAGGTCGAAGTTGCCGCGCGCGGCGATGCCCTCCAGCTCCTGCGAGCCGAAAGGGAAATCGAAATACACGTCCACGCACGCGCTGGCGTAGTGGGCGAGTTCCTCCTTCTTATAGACGTACGGCTTCAGCTTGCTCGCGGGCAAGCCGATGCTCTCGTACCACTTCATCCGCTCCTTCACCCAGTACTCGTGCCATTGCGCGTCGGTGCCGGGCTTGATGAAGAACTCCAGTTCCATCTGCTCGAACTCGCGCGAGCGGAAGGTGAAGTTGCGCGGGTTGATCTCGTTGCGGAACGCCTTGCCGATCTGGGCGATGCCGAAGGGGACCTTTTGGCGTGCGCAGGCGAGGACGTTCTGGAACTGCGCGAAGATGGCCTGCGCCGTCTCGGGTCGCAGGTAGGCGACGCCGCTCTCGTCCTCGACGGGGCCGATGTAGGTCTTGAACATCAGGTTGAACGAGCGTGGCTCGGTGAGCTGGTCGCTGCCGCAGGCGGTGCATTTCGCGCCGGCGGGCAGGCGGAGCTGTTTGGGGCCGGCGCCGGCGGTCTCGACAGCCTCGAGCTTGAGACCGAGTTCCTCGCAGAGCTGGTCGGCACGGAACCGTTTCTTGCACGCCTTGCAGTCCACCATCGGGTCGGTGAACGAATCCACGTGGCCGCTGGCCTTCCAGATGCGCGGGTGCATGATGATGGTGGCTTCGAGTCCGGCGACGTCGTCACGTTTCTGGACCACGTCGCGCCACCAGGCGTCCTTGATGTTGCGCTTCAACTCGCAGCCGAGGGGACCGTAGTCCCAGAACCCGTTGATGCCGCCGTAAATTTCAGAGGATTGAAAAATGAAACCGCGCCGCTTGCAGAGCGCGACGATCTTTTCCATCAGGGCGTTTGTCGTCTTTTCCGCAGCCTTTTCAGGTGATTTGTTGTCTGCCATAAGGCCGCGCACTATGGCGGAAAAGCTGCCCGGAGTCTAGAGCGGAGAATGCGAGGGAGGGTGCAGGCAGGCCACGGCCCTTGACCCAAGCCGTTGGAACAACCCGAACTCTGGATTCCACCAACACCTTGCTTGTAAAGTCCGGGCGTTGGAGTTCAAGCTTCAGCATGCTCTGCAATCGCTGGAAGATGGTGCCGCCGCCACTACGGCTCCCGCAACAGCCGCTTCAGGGTCGGTTCCATCGCGCCGGCCCAGATCGCGTAACCCTTCTCGGTTGGATGCAGGAAATCCGCCATGACGTCGCGCGAGATCGTGCCGTCGCGGCTCATGAAGTTCGCGCCGATGTCGAGGAAGTTGGTGCCGTAGTCGAAGCCGAAGAAGGCGAGGAGGCGGTTCACCTCGCCGAGCTTGGCGCGTGTGGCGTCGGGCTTTTCGCCGCGCGGCATGATGCCCATCAGGATGATGACTGTCCGGGGCGAGCGTGCATGGATTTCGTCGCAGATGGCGTGGATGCCGGCGGCGATGTCGGCGGGCGTGTTGATGCCCAGGTTGTTGGTGCCGATGTGGAGGACGGCCACCTGCGGCGTCGCGCCGTCGAGTTCGCCGTGCTGCAGGCGCCAGAGGACGTTTTCCGTGCGGTCCCAGCCGAAGCCGAGGTCCAGCGCGTTGCGCGCGCCGTAGTATTTCTTCCAGATGGTCTCGCCG
>CAZAAF010000478.1:0-4142 GCA_964482575.1 uncultured Verrucomicrobiota bacterium
GGAGTCTCCACGGTGGCATCCAATCTGGCCACGGGTCTGGCCCAGTTGTGGAACCGGCGCACGGTGCTGGTGGATCTGGCGCTCACCGCCGGGCACGCCGCGCTCATGCTCAACGTGGTACCGCGTGCCAGTTGGGCGGAATTGACCACGGTTCCTGCGGAGGAAATCGAAATCGACATGCTGAACAAGCTTCTCCAGCCGCATGCCAGCGGGACCCTCGTGCTGGCTGCGCCCAACCACGCCGAGGCACCCCTGTCCTCCCTCAGTCCGGAACAGCTCTCGCGGGTGCTGTCATTGTTGAGCGAGAATCACCATTATGTCGTGCTCGATGTGCCGGACAATCTTCACCCGCAGGCAGTCACCGCATTGGATGCCTCCCAGGAAATTCTGGCCGTCATGGCCCCCGACGTGGCTTCCATCGCGAGCGTGCGGGTCATGCTGGAATTCTTTGATTCCCGGCATTACGCCCGCAACACCGTGCGCCTCGTATTGAACCGGATTTTCAAGCGCAGCGACCTGCAGGAAGACCAAATCGAAAAAGTGCTCAAACGCCCTTTCGACCTGTCCATTCCGTATGCTGCGGAAGCGGTGGAGGCCATCAACATTGGAACACCCCTGGTCATCGGTGCGCCCAACCATCCCGTGGCCGCCATGTTGGAGGACTTCGCGTTCAGGATCAGCAAGGAAGAACACCGCAAGAACCCGCCTGCCAAACCCTCCAAGGCCTGGCAACGGGCCACCAGTCGTTCCCAAGAAGGCGGGCAAAGAGGCTTGGGTCGCATCTTCGACCGTTCCGCGGGCCGCAACCTTCTGGATCGATTGAAGTTCAAGACCTGATCGCATTCCGGTCTTCTGATTTATGAGCGGATGCCAACAAGCGAAAGGACAAGGCGTGAGCAATCCACCCGTCTCCAAACTCCCCGACTATCTCACCAGTGCCCAATCGAACCCGGCTACCAATCGCGGGCCGTGGTACAAGAACATCGCCCCGACTTATGCAGGCATCTTCCTTTGGTTCGTGTTCTGGGATTCCATGTCCGCCAACGGCCTCTCCGGCGGTTTAGGCACAGCCCTGTTGGGAATCGTGCTGGCTGGCGTTCTCTGTCATTTCCTGTTTTTCGTGGTGCCGGGCCTGTTGGGCATGAAGACAGGGCTGCCGCTCTACGTGGTCGGCTCCTCCACCTTCGGCGCATCGGGATCGCTGATCATGCCGGGTTTCCTGATGGGTGCACTGCAGTTCGGCTGGCTGGGTGTGAACACCTACTTTTCGGGACTGGCGCTGCACAACACCATCCCCGTGAAGGCGGAAATCATCATGGTGGCGTGGTGCTTACTGGCGGCGTTTGTCGGTCTGAAAGGCATCCAATACGTGGCGAAAGTGGCAACGTACCTGCCGTTAATCCCACTGGTGGTGTTGTTAATGGGACTCGGCATGTTTGGCGGGGCGGCGATGAATTTCAAGCCGGGGGTCGCGGCCGTGGGCATCTGCGGAGGCTCATGCACCTCCATCCTGCTGATGATCGGCGCGATTGTGGGTTTCTTCGCAACGGCGGGCGCCGCCGGTGTGGATATCTGCACCAGCGGGCGTGACAAGAAGGATGTGACCCTGGGCGGTGTTGTCGGCATCATCCTTGCGATTGTGTTCACGGCAGGTATTTCGGTCATTGTGGTGGCCGGGGCCCGCGCGTCAGGTATTGTGGGGCCCGAAGTGACGAAGATGACGGATGTGCTGCAGCACAAACTGCCCTCCACGTGGTTTGCCGCCGTCATGTTCGGCCTGACGCTGGCATCGTTCCCCGGCGCGTGTTTCTCCTCGCTGATCGCAGCCAACAGCTTCAAGACGGTGATGCCGAAGGTGAATCCGTTTATCTCGGTGGGCATTGGCGCCGTGGTAAGCATTATTCTCGCAGTCTCGGGCGTGGCGGGCAAGCTGGGGGATGTATTCGGCCTGATTGGCGCATCGTTTGGTCCGATTTGCGGTGCGATGCTTGTGGATTATCTACTGTCCCGGGGCAACTGGACGGGACCGCGTGCAGGCTTCAACCTGGCGGGCTGGATTGCCTGGTTGTTGGGTTTCATCGTGGGCATTCTGCCCAATTCCCTGTTGCCGGCGGCGGTGCAGGTGAATGTGCCGTGCGCGCCGGTAGCGGCGTTTGTGGTGGGTGCGATAGCCTATTTCATCTGTGCCAAGCTGGGGTTGCAGAGCGAAATCGTCCCCTGGACTCAACGCCCGGGCGGAACCCCCGCGCGGGAGAAAAAATTGATCCTGGTCGTCGAGGATGAACTCGACATGGCTAATCTCATTCAGCTTCATCTGGAAGAACATGGCTTTGAGACCCTTGTAGCCCGTGACGGCCAGGCGGGTTTGGAGGAAGCCATCAAGTCGGTGCCCGATCTGGTGATGCTGGACATGGAGTTGCCGCGGATGCACGGGCTTGAAGTCTGCCGACAGCTTCGGGCTACGCCCGCAACGCGCCACATCCCCACCCTCGTGGTGTCCTCACTCAGCTCCATCGAAATGAAAGTGCAGGGACTGGACACCGGCGCGGATGATTACCTGACCAAGCCGTTCAAGTCCACCGAGTTGCTGGCACGCGTCCATGCACTGTTGCGACGCTACGCGAACATCGCGCACGTCGAGTCCATGGAACGTCCCGAGTGGGACACGCAGAATATCTAATAACGCCGGCGAGGCGTAGCCGGCGGGTTCTTCTCACCCTTGGGCAGGCAGTGTGAACCAGAACGTGCTCCCCTTGCCGACGACGCTCTCAAGGCCAATCTGACCACCGTGAGCCTCCACGGCCAGCTTGCAGAAGGTCAACCCGAGACCTGTGGAATGCCGCGGAGCCCTCTTGTCCACCTGACCGAACTTCTCAAAGATCTTCTTGTGATACTCGGCGGGGATGCCGGGCCCCATATCCGTGACGGCCAGCCATGCCATCGAGTCCTTTGTACGCACGGAAATCTTGATGCGACCGTCGTCGGGCGTGAACTTGAGAGCGTTGCCAACGAGGTTGCTGATGATCCGGCGAGTCACATCCTTGTCGGCATGAGCCGGGACCGCGGACGGATGGGCCTCCACATGGAAGCTGCGGTGGCCAGCCATTGCGCCCAACGACTCCACAGCCGCACGCACCTCGGCGGCAAGGTCGAACGCCTCCCGGCGTAGCGGCATCTGATTGGCTTCCATGCGGCTGACATCCAGCAACGTGGTCACCATGTCCAGCAAATGCTCGGTGTGTTTGCCCACAACATCCAGATAGCCCAGTTCGGACGACGCCAGCTTGGCACTGAGCTTGGTTTTGATCAGGTCCAGATACCCCGCCATCAAACCCAGCGGTGAGCGCAGGTCATGAATGATCATGTGGACGAGGTTGTCGCGAAGGGTTTCGAGTTCGCGAAGGCGGTCATAGTTCTCCTGAAGCTGCCGGTTCCGCTGTTCGAGTTCCTTCTGCAACTGGCGGAGCTTGAGGTGGGTGTCCACGCGGGCGTGAACCTCCTCAAATTGGAAAGGTTTGGTGATGTAGTCCACGCCGCCGAGGTGGAACGCCTTCACCTTGTCCATCGTTTCGTTCAAGGCACTGATGAAGATCACGGGAATGGGTGCGAGGACCGGATCCGCCTTGAGATGCTCGCACACCTGATAACCGTTCATATCCGGCATGTTGATGTCCAGCAGGATCAGGTCGGGCGGGTCGTTGGCCGCCGCCCGCAAGGCCATCTCGCCGCTGGGGACCGGGCGCGCCTTGTAACCACATCCCTTGAGCATGCCGCTGAGCAACTGAAGGTTCTCCGGCGTGTCGTCCACGACCAGGATGCTGGGCATGATAGAGGAAGCAGCGGCGGAAGAAGGTTGCATGGTCGGAGCTCGTCGGTTTTCTAGGGCAGCAGTTGCAGCAGTTTCTTGTAATCAAACCGTTCCATCAGTTGTCGCAAGCCCCGTGCAAGCGCGGCATCGCGCGATTCGATCCGGGCGATCACCTCCAGGAGGTGATCCATGTCAGCATTGGTCGCCGCGGCGCGCATGGTGTCCAGCCAATCCCGTGGAAGCACCGCCAATGCGTCACGCTCGATTTTCGGCCCGGCAACCACCACCGTGGCGGTGGTTTCATCGGCATAGATATACTTCACCCCCAGGAACT
>CAZAAF010000479.1:0-4136 GCA_964482575.1 uncultured Verrucomicrobiota bacterium
CAGTGGGGTGTCGAGGGCCGCGCGTGGCCGGAGATGGAGCGGAAGCGGTGGTTCGACCGTTTCCCCGCCGCCGCCGAGGGGAAGGTGACGCCCGCCGTGTGGAGCCTCAGCCGCGACAGCGCGGGGATGATGGCCCGGTTCAAGACCGACGCGACGGAGATCTGGGCGCATTATGTGTTGCGGAGCGACCGGCTCGCCATGCCGCACATGCCGGCCACCGGCGTCAGCGGCGTGGACCTCTACGCCCGCGACGAGCGCGGCCAGTGGCGCTGGGTGAACGTCACCAAGCCCGACAAGAAGGAGGTCCGGATGGCCATCCAGACCGGCCTCACGCCCGGCCTGCGCGAATACGCCGCCTACCTGCCGCTCTACAACGGCGTCGAGTCGCTCGAGATCGGCGTCCCCAAGGGCGCGAAGTTCGAGGGATTGCCCCCGCGCGAGAAGCCCATCGTCTTCTACGGCACGTCCATCACCCACGGCGCCTGCGCGTCGCGGCCCGGCATGGTCCACACCGCCATCCTCGGCCGGCGGTTCGACCGGCCCGTCCTGAACATCGGCTTCTCCGGCAATGGCCGGATGGATGCGGCGGTCGGCGAATTCCTCTGCAAGGTGGACGCCGCGGTGTATGTCATTGACTGCCTGCCGAACATGGGCGCTCCCGACGTGCGGAAGAAGTGTCCGCCGCTGGTGAAGATGCTGCGCGCCGCGCGTCCGCAGACGCCGATCGTGCTCGTCGAGGATCGTTGCTTCACCAACTCCTGGATCCGGCCCGACCGGCAGAAGTTCCACGCCGAGAATCACGCCGCGCTCCGCGAATGTTTCGAGGCGCTCCGGAAGGAAGGCGTTGCGAAGCTCTACTACATCCCAGCCGACCACATGCTCGGCGACGACACCGAGGGTGCCACCGACGGCTCGCATCCCAGCGACCTCGGTTTCATGCGCCAGTCCGATGCCTTCGAGCCGGTGCTGAAGCAGGCGCTGGGGCAATGATGCCTTGAAATCCGTTTTATGACAGTGCCTGCAACAAATGCTTGCCGGTCTTTTGGGGACGATAGGGCTTCGAAAACCGTCCTGTGGGTTGGTTATGCCATATTGATCCTCGGCAGTTGTGTTTTCTGGCTGGCAGGGGAATTGATCCAACACTATGTGCGCGAGTTGATGGGCGACAAACCACGGCCCATGCCCATCCAGATGTTTCTGAGCCAACCCAAGTGGATTCTATTGTCGCCGTTGATTTGGTTGCCAACGCTGGGGTATTTCAGCCGGTCAAATAGCTTGTCCTTTCATAAGGCGGTTCTCCTTGTCCTCTTGATGCTGGCCTGCCTCGTGATTGTCGGCGGCATCATCATGATTTGTGGAATCTCCATTTGCCGGTACTTTGTCCGTTGTTGAGGCAACAAATCATGCAACTGTCTGTTTGTTTTCTGTATCCACGGCTTCGTGCGGCTGGTGCTTGTATTTGCGCATGTGTCACAGGGTTGGTTTTCGCTGCTGTCCTGGCAGCCGAGGCAGGCAGTGATGTGGACACGGACGTGTGCGTTGTCGGCGGGGGCAGCGGCGGGGTGGGGGCGGCGCTGGCGGCGGCACGCGCCGGGGCGCGGGTGGTGCTGGTCGAGCGGATGCCGCAGCTCGGCGGGACGAGCACGGCGGCCTATGTCAGCAGTTGGGAGCCGGGTCCGGGCGATGCCTTTGCCCGCGAAATCTACGACCGCCTCTGCAAGATCAATGGCGCGGGCGTGACCTCCCACAAGAATCCCGGCCACAAACTCGGCCCGTTCGGCTACTGGCGGGTCACGCCGGAGGTGGGCTACGAGGAGACGTTGTATCGGGCGGACTTCGACTACGAGAAGTGCCACGGCGTTGCCTTCGATCCGGAGAAGATGAGCCGGGTCCTGGCGGAGATGCTCGCGGAGACCGGCCGCTGTCGCGTGTGCTTCAATACGCGTTTCATTTCCGCCGAGACCGGCGGCGACCGCGTCAGGACAATCACGGCGCAACCGGCGGACGGCGCGGCGTTCCGCATCCGCGCGAAGGTCTTCATCGATTCGACCGGCAACGTGGACCTCTGCCGCGCCATCGGCTGCGAAACGATGGTGGGCGCGGAGTCGAAGGCGCAGTTCGACGAACCCTCCGCGCCGGACAAGGCCTCGCGCGTGCTCAACTCCATCTCCCTCTGTTACCGGATTCACAGGACGGAGCATCCCGCCGCGCCGCCCGAGCCTTCCGCACCGGTGAAGTGGTTCCCGCACGCCGCCCATGTGACGGCGGTGCCCGGCACGGACGATCTGATCGTGAATCCGCTGGGTGTCCTGCCGGGCGAAGCACTCCTGAGCCTGGGTTATGAAAAGGCCTATGAGACCTGCAAGCCGATCGTGCAGGCCCACTGGCGATGGATGCACGACAACCCGCTGTTTGCCGCCTATGAGTTCCGGAATGTCGCGCCGGTGCTGGGCATCCGCGAGAGTTACCGCGTCGTGGGCGACTATGTGCTGACCCAGCGCGATCTCGTGGTGGCCGCGAACCCGCCCGCGTTCGCAGACATCATCGCCGTGGCCGACCACGCCATGGACGTCCACGGCAGCGGCCGGGCGAGCATGTGTGCGCAGGTCCGTGCGCCCTACGGCATCCCGTTCCGTTGTCTCGTGCCGAAGGGGAAGGCGAACCTGCTGGTCGCGTGCCGCAGCGCGAGCTTCAGCCATCTGGCCGCGTCGAGCTGCCGGCTCTCGCGGACGATCCTCGCGCTCGGTCACGCCGCCGGTCTCGCGGCCGCGCAAGCCGCGAAGAACGATGTCGCCGTGGGCCGGGTGGACATCGGGGCCATTCAGAAGGAACTCCGGATGCCGCCCGCGACCGCCAAACCGCACTAGTGCCCGCGTCGCTCATGGCGGCCCTGTTTTGCGAAACCACGCGGGCCTGCCGGTGTTGGATATTCCCATGAGAACCCCTGATTGGCTGGTGTCGCTGCGCCCGTTGACGGGCATCCATCGCGGTGTTAGAAGTCGCACCATGCACTCGCTGACATTCTCCTTCCTGCTGGCGGGATGGCTCGCCGCCATCGGTTTCACTGTCACCGCGCGGGCGTCGTCGCCGGTGAACCTCATCACCAATGGCGGTTTCGAGGACGGCACGACCGGCTGGGAGCCGGATGCGAAACACGAGCTGGTCAATGACCCCAAGCGCGCCCACGCCGGCAAGGCCTGCCTCACCGGTGAGACGACGCGCGATAAACAGGCGCTCGTCCTCCGCCGCCGCGTGCCAGTCAAGACCGGCTGCCGTTATCGCTTCCAGTTCTGGGCCAAGGCCACCAACAAGACCAAGATCGTGTTGTGGATCCTCCCGCCCGGCGAGGTTTCATCGAAAGCCAGACCCAATGCCGGCCGCGTGATGGCGAGCGGCTGGGACGAACTGCCCAATCAATGGCGGAAGTATGAGTGCGACGTGCCGGTCAGCGCGAGCGGCACGCTGGAACTGCAATTGATTACGCCCTCCTCGCACGGCGCGCCCCCGGGCCGCGTCTGGGTGGACGACCTCGCGCTGTACGAGACCGAGTTGCCGCCGACGGAACTGGTCTCGGCGGGTGTCGGCTACAACGACGAGGCCACGATGGCGCAGGCGGCCGACGGTTCGTTGTACGTCGCGTGGGACAGTTTCCGCGACAACCGCGACACGATGCAGATCGCGCGCTACACGGTCGCGGGCAAGGAGTTCAAGAAGCTCGGGCAGTGGCAGCCGCTCGGCGGTCAGGGGCTTTACCTGCTCGGCTTCAAGGCGGTCGCGGCGGGCGACAGGGTCTTCATCCTCTACGCCGCGGAGGTGGACAAGCAATGGGATGTCTATGCGCTGCCGTGCGGTGCGGACGGGCCGGGCCAGCCGGTCCGCATCAGTCGCGGCGGCGGGGTCCATGTGAAACCCGTGGGCGCGTGGCGGGACGGCACGCTCTGGGTGGCGTGGGAAACCAACGCGGGCGGCTGGCACGGGATTGTGGCCGCCTCGTTGCGCGATGGCGCTGTCTCGCCGGTGGAGCAAGTCAGCACGGGCGAGTGCTCGAACTACGATCCGTCCCTCGCGGTCCTGTCCAGCGGTGAGGTGGCGGTGGCGTGGCACAGTTTCCGCCAGAACAACTACGACGTGTTCCT
>CAZAAF010000480.1:0-4135 GCA_964482575.1 uncultured Verrucomicrobiota bacterium
TCGCCATCTCGTTGTAAATTTTCGCCGCGGCTTCGATCAGATGCATGGCCAGCGTCGCACCGGTGCCCTCGCCGAGCCGCAGGTCGAGGTCCACTATCGGCTTCAACCTCATTGTCTCCAGCATCGCCCGGTGACCCGCCTCGACCGAACGGTGTGCGGCAAAACAGTACTGCGTCACGTTCGGGGCAAGCCCCGCTGCGATCAATCCGGCCGCGCCGCTGATGAAACCGTCGAGCACCACCGGCCGGCGCGCCGCCGCCGCGCCGAGAACCACACCCGCCAGCCCGGCAATTTCCAGGCCGCCGACGCTGGACAGCAGGTCCAGTGTATCCGTGGCGGGGCGGGAACCGCCGGGCTCCAGGCCGTGCCGTTTCAACGCGTTGCCGATGACCTCGATCTTGTGGACCAGCCCCGCATCGTTCACCCCCGTGCCGCGGCCGGTGATCTCCGCCACCGGGCGGCCGGTGACGGCGGCCACGATGGCGCTGCTGGCCGCGGTGTTGCCGATGCCCATGTCGCCCGTGGCGATCATCTCCGCCCCGCGCGCGACCTCCGCCTCGGCCACCTCGATGCCCACGGTCAGCGCGGCCACGGCTTCGTCGCGCGTCATTGCCGCCTCGCGCGCGAAATTCCGCGTGCCGCGCGCCACCTTGCGCCGCAGAAATTCAACCGTGCCCGTGGTGTCGGCAGGCGCGGCGTCCGCGGGGAATTCCCCGTTGACGCCGATGTCCACCACCACCAGCCGGGCCCCGGCGTGACGCGCCAGCACGTTGATGGCCGCACCGCCGCGCAGGAAGTTCAGCACCATCTGCGCCGTGACGGCCTGCGGGAAAGCGCTGACTCCCTCCTCGGTCACGCCGTGGTCGCCCGCCATGACGACAACCGCCTTGCGGCGCACGCTGGGCCGCTCGGCACCGGTAATGCCCACGAGCTGGCGGGCGATCTCCTCCAGACGCCCAAGGCTGCCGGGCGGCTTGGTCAGGGAATCGAGCCGGGCCTGCGCCCGCCCATCCGCGCTGGCTGGAAGCGGACAAATCTTGTCGATGGTCTGTTGCAGTTTGTTCATTGGCGATGCGGCTCATAACGGCGTAGGATGACCCCGGTCAAGGAGATTCAGACACGATGAGAGACGAAGGCGGAAGGCAAAAGGTGGAAAGAGGAAGGCGGAAGGCAGATGCCGGGCGGAAAACAGGACGGCGGCTGCTTCTGGCGTCCTGCGTCTGGATCCTGACATCGACCCTCCTGCTGGCCGATGCGCCAGACAAGACGCGCGATCTGAGCAAGGTCCGACAGGAGGAAAGGGATCGCGCGGCCGATAGCATCCCCGTCGTCAAGCCGGCAGAAATGTACCGGCGTTATGTCGCCGCGATGAAGGCGGGAAAGTTCAGCGAGGCCACCGCCAGCTTCACGAACGAATCGCTGCGGTCCATGAAGAAGACCTTGATTCGCGCGCTGCGCGAGGCGCCGACCGATGAACTGGCGAAGTTCCTCCGCGATGCCGGCTTCAAATCAGCCCCGGAACTCCAGCTTGGTGATCCCGGCAAAGTGGTTGCCCGCTGGATGCGTAGCGGCTGGCGGGTCCGGGGATATCTCGACCGGCTCCGCCAGAACGAAATCGCATCGGTCGAGGAGACGGTCCATGACGCTGTCTGCGATCTGGCGATTGAATGGAAGTCCTCCGTCGACCCCACGAAGAGCACCCGGGAAACCATCCCCTGCGAGTTCTACAACCGCGTGTGGCGGCTGCGGCTGGAAATCCCGGTGGAAACCAGTCCCTGACACGGATGGGAGGGGGCTTTTGTCCGGGCAAACCCGTGTTCACCCGTGACTTCCTCAATTGCAAGCCGGTCACGCAAAGATTAATTGGGTCTGCTTCTTTTTCCTCAGGCTCCGGCTTTCACCTTGCGGGCTTGACCGTTCTTGACCACGACCTGGAATTGCTCGCCGCGAACCTTGAGCACGGGGCTCTTATACTCGTCCCACCCGGCGGGCACGAGCGGCTTGAAGGTGATTTCCTTGCCGATCTTCACACCGCAGAGGGTCTCGATATAGACCATCAACATCATCGCGGTCGGCCAGCCGAACCAGTAGCGCTGGATGGGCGCGCCGGTGTGTTTGTCGCAAATCTCCGGAAGCTGGAGGCACGATGTCAGGCACTCGCGAAGCCACTCGACCAGCCGCCGCGCTTCCGCGCCCGACGAACAACAGCTCATCAGGTGACTCATCGCACCAAGCGGCCACGGGCTGTAAGGCATCGTCTTGCTGCCGTCGCACAGCGCGGCAAACTTGCCGTCGAGCGTGCCGCGATAGCCCTGGTTGCGGGGGCTGTAGATGAACTTCAGCGTGTTCTGGTAGATGCGATCATTCTGCCGGCAAAACCCAAACCGCGTGGCTGAAATGAGGTTCGGGATGTCGGCCTGGTCATAGAGCAGGAACTCGCCGGCCTCGCCCACCTCGAAGGCAAACATCGGACCGAATTCCCTGTCCGTAACGACGGCATGTTTATAAATCCCCTCGCGCCCGGCTTTGACCAGTTGCCGGATCTTTCCGCCCATGTCCGCATCACGATACACCTCGTCGTAAAGCTCCTGGATGCGCTCCAGCGTCGCGACGAACATCATGTTTCCGGGAATAAAATACGGATAGACGCACCGCTCGTCGCTCGACCGCTCATTGGAGGAGAACAAACCGGTCTTCGGCGACTGCCAGGTCGAGACGTCGCGGATGATCTTCTCCAGCGTCTTCCGGATGCCGGTGTCGGCGACGAACCTGTCATCGCCCGTCGCCCGCCAGTAGCGGTAAAGCTCGCGCAAGGGATACGTCGCCAGGTCGAGCAGCCGCGAATTGTGTTCGCCGCAACTGATGCCCTTGCCAATGTAGGACTTGCCCGCGCCCGAGTTGGGGATGGCGTCGAGGAAGTAGAACCGCAGGTGCTTGCGGACGATTTCCGGCTCGATCAACAACAGCGAATTGGCGATGTGGTAGCAGTCGCGCGCGCAATCCACCGGCCACTCGAGATGGTCGCAGTGAAAGATCATTTCATCGCGGCCGGCAATCTCGTAGCCGATTGAGAGCGAATACGCCGCCGAGCGCCGCAGCGCGGCCGTGAACAACTTGTCGGGCGTTTCGATGGCCTCCACGCTGGAGAGCCACCGCCGCCAGATGTCCTTCGTCGCGGCCAGCGAGACGGGCGTGACCGCCGGGACCTTGGGCGGGCGCTCGTTTGCAAATGTGGCCGAGAAGATGAACTCCTGTGCGCGGTTCGGCTCCAGGATAATCCGGTAGGGCAGCTCGAAAACGAGCGTCTTTCGTGCCAGATTGGCCTGCCGGGTCCAGAAATCCACGGTCTTCGTCTCGAGCTTCGGATCCGTCAGCTTGCCGTTGCCTTCCAGCCGCGCAAACACACCCGCCGCTTCATTGAGGACATGAAGGGCGTCGCCGGCCACCTCGGTCGTGCACTCTACGGGGTTGGGCGCGCGATGCCTGCCCACCGTCCCATTCACGGGATCGTCGAAAGTGCCGGCTTCCTCACCCGACCGGGCTGCGCCCGACATGGTGACAACAGCCTCGACCGGTGAGGTGCCCTGGTTCTCAAAACGGATCAATTGAATGAGTTTCGCCTCGCCCGGCAGCGCGAACAGGCACGCGCGAACGACGACTTGCCGGCCCATCGCGCCCCCGGTGAATTGCGCAACGGGAATTGCCGCGGATTCATACCAGCTCCGCACGCGATGCGACGCCTGCACGCTGCCGTTCAAACGGAGCGAGGTGTTCCACCAGCCGAACTTGAGCGACTGGCGGTGCCGCGGCGAAAACCACGACACGAACGGCACGGAAAAAAGAACGCCCGCGGGCAGGCCGGTCAGCGCGAAATCCGCATTGACGATCCCGTTGCCGGTGGTGAGAAGCGTGTCGTTGTAAAACAGCCGCGGTTCACCACTGATCCGTCCTGTATGCACGAGCGTCTCGGTGTGGATCGGTTCCTCCGTTGGCAGCACGTTGTCGTCGGGATGCCCGTGAAAAACCTCGTCAGAGACTTGGATCTTCCCTGTCGGCGCGGCGGCAACCAAGTCCGGTCCGGTGCGCGCGCTGAGCCATGCGAGAGCAGCAGAGCTTGCCGCTGCGCTTTGGATGA
>CAZAAF010000481.1:0-2243 GCA_964482575.1 uncultured Verrucomicrobiota bacterium
GACAAGACCGGCACCATCACCTACGGGCGGCCCGCGCTCGTCGAGCAACTCTGCATGCATCCGGGGCGTTCGCAAGAGACGCTCTCGCTCGCCGCGAGCCTCGAGCGCTACTCCAAGCATCCCCTCGCGGCACCCATCCTGGAAGCGGCGCGCCTGATAAAACCCGACTAAGGCCCCATGGAAGTCGCCCGGGATTTTGAACGATTGCGTTCCCTCGGGGACAAGTTCTGCCTCGCCGTCGGCGTCTTCGACGGCGTCCACCGCGGCCACCAGCAGGTCATCCGGACGGCCATGGAGGACGCGCGTGCGTGCGGCGCCAAGGCCGCCGTACTGACGTTCGACCCCCATCCGATGCGCACGCTCGCGCCGGCCCGCGCGCCCCTCATGCTCACCTCCCCGCCCCACAAGCTGGAGCTGATCCGCCAGCTCGGCGTCGAGGTCTGCCTCGTGATCAAGTTCGACCGCGAGTTCGCCGACACGCCCGCCGAGGCGTTTGTGGAAAGCGTGGCCCGCGGCACGCCGGGCCTGCAAACGATCTGCGTCGGTTCCCGGTTCCGTTTCGGCAAGGACCGCCACGGCAACGCCGCGTTGATCCGCGAGATCGGCGCCCGCCACGGCTTCCGACTGCACGAACTGCCGTCGCTCACGCTCGACGGCGAGACCATCTCCAGCACCGCCGTGCGGAAGGAAGTGGCCGCCGGCAACCTGCAAAAAGCGGAGCACATGCTGGGCCGCCCGTTCTCCATCCTCGGCACCGTCGTCTCCGGCGATGCCCTCGGCCGCACCATCGGTTTCCCGACCGCCAACCTGAACCGCCACAACGAAGTGCTGCCGCCCCACGGCGTCTATGCCGTGCGCGCCCGCATCGACGGCCGGTTGCGGCCGGGCCTCGTCAACATCGGCCTTCGGCCCACGGTGAAGATAGAGGCGCACCGGCCACTGACGGAGCTGTACGTGCTGGATTTCTCCGGTGACCTGTACGGCACCGACATCGAGGTCTTCTTCATCGCCCGCCTGCGCGACGAGAAAAAGTTCGCGTCCCTCGACGACCTCCGCGCCCAAATCCAACGCGACGAGCAGGCCGCCCGCCGCCTCCTCGCGTGAATCCCCCGTCCCGCCCCGTCCGCCATCTGTACGTCCACATCCCCTTCTGCGCGTCGAAGTGCGACTATTGCGCATTTTACTCGGAGCCGACACACGAAGGCGGTCGCATCGACCGCTTTCTGGCCGCGCTCGAACGTGAGATCACCCATGTGGCGGCCCGACTGGAACCGGAGACGATTTTTTTTGGCGGCGGCACACCCAGCCTCCTGTCCGTTGCCCAGTTCGACCGGCTGCTGACACATCTGCGCAACCGCATCCCGACTCTCAAATCACCCGTCACCCATCACCCATCACTCATCACGAGCCACACACTCGAATGGACCGTCGAGATGAATCCCGCCACCGTCTCGCCGGACAAGGCGCGGCTGTTGCGCTCGTTCGGAGTCAACCGCGCCTCGATGGGGGTGCAGTCCTTTGATGATGTCCTACTCCAGCGGCTCGGTCGCATTCACACGTCGGCAATGGCGCTGGAGAGCCTCGAGGTCCTGCGCGCGGCGGGATTCGACAACATCAACCTCGATTTCATCTTCGCCATCCCCGGCCAGACACCGGTGCAGTGGGAACGGACGCTGCGGCGGGCGATTGCGCTGGAATCGCAACACCTCTCCACCTACGAACTCACCTACGAGGACGACACGCCGTTGTTCCGCCGGCTCGCGGCGGGCGGCATCGCGCGGCTCGATGAACCCGCCGCCACGGCGATGTATGAACGCATGCTGGAGCTGACCGCGGAGGCTGGCTTCCGCCAGTACGAGATTTCCAACATCGCCCGGCCCGGCCGCGAATGCCGCCACAATCTGAACGCGTGGCGCGGCGGCGACTACGTCGGCGTGGGACCAAGCGCCTGCGGTTATGTGGACGGCTGGCGCTACCGCAACCTGCCGGACATCGACGCCTATATCGCCCGTGTCGAACGCGGCGAATCGCCCACGGAACACGCCGAGCGGTTGTCGCCGCGCGCGCGCGCCGGCGAACTGGCCGCGTTCGCGCTGCGCATGACCGAAGGCATCGAAGCCGCGGTGTTCGAACAACAAACCGGCTTCCGTCTGGATCAGCTCTGGCCCGACGCGCTGCGCGATCTCGCCGCCAAGCAACTGGTGGCGTGGGACGGTCGACGGCTGCGGCTGACGCAGCGCGGC
>CAZAAF010000481.1:2253-4135 GCA_964482575.1 uncultured Verrucomicrobiota bacterium
TCAACGATGATGAACGCTTCCGCGCGGCCGCCTGCTGGCGGACTCCGTGGCGGAAGCGTTCATCATCGTTGACAAGGTCGAGACATGTTCTCATCATCCCGCGTATGGTGATTGACGGTTCAACTCGCGTCGTGGGCGTCTTCGGTCATCCGATTGCGCATACGGCGTCGCCCGCCATGCACAACGCCGCGTTCGACCATCTGGGCCTGAACTGGCGCTACCTGGCGTTCGACGTGCCTCCCGACCAGTTGCGCGGCGCGTTGAACGGCATCCGCGACCTCGGATTCGCCGGCGTCAACCTGACCGTGCCGCACAAGTTGCTCGCGGTGAAAATGGTGGATGAGGTGGACAAGCCGGCGCAACAACTCGGCTCGGTCAACACCGTCCTCGTGGAAGGCCATACCCTGACGGGATTCAGCACCGACGGCTACGGTTTCGTGCGCGCATTGCGCGAGGATTTCGGCATGAAACTGCGCGGGCGGCGCGTACTCCTGCTGGGCGCCGGCGGCGCCGGCCGCGCCCTGGCGCTGCAATGCGCTTTTGAAGGCGCCGCGGCGATCTATATCGTCAACCGCACCCGGTCCAAGGCCGCCAGCATCGTGGCCGACATCCGCAAGCTCGCCCCGCGCACTTTCGCCGTGGCCATGCCCCGGGAGGAAAAGAGCCTCGCGCGTCATCTCGACGAAGTGGATCTGGTGGTCAACGCCACCTCGCTCGGTCTGAAGCCCGGCGACCCGCCGCCGCTGGCGACGTTTCCGAAAGGCTGCAAGTGGCTGCGCGTCTATGACACGATCTACCGTCCGGCGGAAACCCGTTTCCTGGAGGCGGCCCGCAAGGCCGGCGCCCGGACCGCCAACGGCCTGAGCATGCTGCTCCATCAGGGCGCGCGTTCGTTTGAAATCTGGACCGGACGCCGCGCGCCGGTGGCGGTCATGCGGCGCGCCCTGCACAAGGCGGTCTATGGATGATCCCACGGCAGTCCTCGCGGCTGATATCCGCCATGCGTTGACTTTCTGGTCGGTCGTCGTCTTCCTCTTCGGCGCGGTGGTGGGGAGTTTCCTGAACGTCTGCATCCACCGGATGCCGCGCTCCCTCAGCATCGTGCGACCCGGCTCCCACTGCCCGCAGTGCGGGAAACCCCTGCGCTGGTATCACAACATCCCCCTGCTGAGCTGGCTGGTGTTGCGCGGCCGGTGCGCGTTCTGCAAGGCGACCATCTCGCCGGTTTATTTCATCGTCGAACTTCTCAATGCCAGCCTGTGGGTCGCGCTCTGGTGGAAGTTCGGCCTGTCTCCCCAATTTGGCGCCTACGCCCTGGTCGTTTCCCTGTTCCTGGTGGGGATGTTCGTGGACTTCGAGCATTACATCCTGCCCGACGAAGTGACGCTCGGCGGCACCGTGGTAGGCGTGTTGCTCAGTACGATTTTCTACGCATCCCTGCAGAACGCCCCCGACTGGACCACCGGTTTGCTGCGATCGGTCATCGGCCTCGCCGCCGGCGGCGGCGTCCTGTACGCGGTGCGCTGGTTCGGCAACCTGCTTTTCGGCCGCAAACTCCACGACTTTGAAAAACCCGTCTCGCTGGTCCTGGACAAGGGCCGCGTGCGGCTGGACGACGGCGAGGAACCCGCCGAGGAGGAGGACGTCAAGGACGTGCTGACGTCCCGACGGGACCGGGTGGAGTTCCAGGCCGTCGGCGGCCAGGTGGGAACGAAAAACATCGCCGGCCTCACCGTGCGCATCACCGCCACCGAACTGACTGTCGGCGGCCAGCAATGGCCGCTCCGGGACGCGCCCCGGCTGGAGGCCACCGCGCAACAAGTCGAGCTGCCCCGCGAAGCCATGGGGCTGGGCGACGTGAAGTTGATGATGGCCATCGGTG
>CAZAAF010000482.1:0-4115 GCA_964482575.1 uncultured Verrucomicrobiota bacterium
CATCGGCAGCGCACCGTCGCACGTCGCACAATAGGTCACGCCCTTCCGCTCGAGAATCCGTTCGCTTTCCAGGCCCAGGTGGCGGTGGCCCGCGCCAGTGGCGACGATGAGGGTCTTGGTTTCAATGACGCCCTCACCGGCGGTGATGCGGAACGGTCGCTGCGACAGATCCACCTTTTCCACGGTGTCGTAGGTGATGCGCGCGCCGAACTTCTCGGCCTGTTTTTGCGTCCGCATGACGAATTCCGTGCCGTCTATGCCGTCGGGGAAACCGGGGAAATTCTCGATGATGCTCGTCGTGGTCAGCAGACCGCCTGGCGTTGCGCCCGCCAGGACCAGGGGGGACAGATTGGCCCGTGCGGTATAGAGAGCTGCTGTCAGTCCCGCACAACCCGTGCCCATGATCAAAACGTTTTCCATGAATCGTTCTCCGCAAATGGTTTAACTGATTTTCATCACCATAGGCATCGCGCGGCCTTATTGCAACGCCGGACTCCGGGCTTGCCTATGAAGGCCGGGGCCCCTAGTGTCCCGCCATGAAGCGTCCCCTGGTGGGAATCGCTGTGATGTTCTGCATCGGGATCGCGGCCGGCGAATGGCTCGGGCTGCCGTTGGCGGTTTTGTGGATGGCGTTTGGCGCTGCCTTCGTCGCGTCGCTGTTGCTGCTGCCCCGCAAGGCGGGTCTCGTGGCGGTTCATGCCAGCCTCCTGTTGGGTGGTTTGCTGGCGCATCGGCTCGCCAACACGTATCCGCAGCCGTGTCATCTCGTGCGGTTGTTGGCGGATCGCCCGCAGAACGCCGTCGTGCGCGCGAGGATCACCGTGGAACCCGTGCGCATGATGCATCCACGTGTGCGTGGCCCGCAGGAGCGTGACTTTTTCTTTGCCCGCGTCCGGGAACTGGACCGCGGCGACGGATGGGAGAGGGCGGCAGGCGATGTGGTGGTGTGGCTGGACCAGCCGCCGGCCGATGGCCAGTTGCACTATGGGGATGAGATTGAGTTTCGCGCGTTGATGCGCCATCCGTCACCGCCGGCGAATCCGGGCCTTTTTGATTATCCCGCTTATCTTGCACGGTGCGGTGTGTACTATGAGGCGCGCATTCACAGCGCGGCCATGGTGACGGTGGTGGGGCATCAGGGGGCTTGGTGGATGGAAGCCGGTATGTGGGTGCAACGTCGTTTCCTGGCCAGTGTCGCGCGTGGCTTGGACACGCGCCCGGCAGGCGATGAGGCGATGATCATCGGCTTGTTGCGGGCGATGCTGGTGGGATTTCGTCCGGGACTCACCAACGAACTGGCGGAACCGTTCATGCGGACCGGCACCCTGCATGTGTTTGCGGTCAGCGGTCTGCATGTGGCTGTTATCGCGGGCCTGCTGGTCGGTCTATTGCGCTTTTGTCGTATGGGCCGGATGGGCTGCGCACTTCTTGCATTGCCTTTGTTGTTGTTTTACACCCTTGCGACCGGCGCTCCCGCGTCCGCGGTCCGTGCGTTCCTGATGACCTCGATCCTGATCATTGGATGGAGCCTGCCACGGCCCGCGCATTTGTTAAACAGCCTTGCGGCGTCTGCTATTGTCATCCTGCTTTACGATCCGATGCAGTTGTTTGACGCCGGGTTTCAGCTTTCCTACGCCGCCGTCCTGGCCATTGCCTTGCTGGTTCCCGGTCCGGGGTTCCTTGCCTGGATGCTCTATCGGCGCGACGAGCCGAAACTTGGCTCCTTGGAGAATCCCGACTCTGCCACTGTCTGGCCGCGCGTTCCGGGATGGTTGCCGGACATCTTTGTCTGCGATCCCTATCTGCCGACCCGGTTGATTCCGCGCTGGCGGCGTGCTTGGTATGCGGTCGTTCGGGGCGTTTACGCGTCTTTTGCCGTTTCCGTGGCTTCTTTCATCGGGACGATGCCATTGATTGCGCACTATTTTCATCTCTTTACGGCCATCAATTTCCTCTCCAATCTGGTCATTGTCCCCCTGAGCACGATGACCATTGTTATCGGCTTTGCGGCCTTCGTATCCGACGTGATTTGCCAGCCGCTCGCGGTGTGGCTTAACAATGCCAACTACGGCCTCATGGAACTGATGCTTCTGGCCAGCCGATGGTTCGAACGCGTGCCGTTCGCATTCGTTTATGTCCGGACGCCACCGCTCTGGCTCTCGGCGCTGTTTTATCTCGTGCTGGGTGGCTTCTTGTGGGCTGGTGTGAAGAAGATGGCCCACCGCCTGAGATGGTTGGGCGCTGTGGCGTTGTGTGCGCTGGCTATCGGCCTTGCCGCACGCAATGGAGAGCAGACCACGACGCTGTCAGTCCTCAATGTGGGTGACGGCGAAGCGGTGTTTGTAGGGACGCCGGCAGCCCGACATGACGCGCTCATTGACTGTGGTCCCGCCAAATCGGCGGACTTCGTGCTCAGACCGTTTCTTCGCGCGCAGGGGTGCGCCGCCATCGAAACACTGATTCTGACTCATCCCGATGCGAATCACTTGGGTGCCATTGGAACGGTCCTGGATGACTTCCATCCGCGGCGGATTTTTGACAACGGTCAGAGCCGTTGGACCCGGCTTCCTTCCGGTCTGTTGCCGGGTTTCCAGGCGTCCCGGCTGGTTGCGGGGGCCACGCTGCCGCTCGGTGCCGCTGCCGAACTCCGCGTGTTGTATCCAGCAGTCGGACGGTTGCCGTCGGTGGCGGATAACGCGGCGCTGGTGCTGCAACTTCGGTGTGGCCTGCATCGCGTGCTGCTTGCTTCGGATATCGGGGCCACAGTGGAACGCACCCTGGTGGCGTCAGGTGTGGATTTGCGCAGCGATGTTCTGGTCAAGGGACTTCATGCGCGCGAAGACTCGTGCACGGATGATTTCCTTGATGCCGTGGCTCCGCAGTGGGTGGTCATCAGCGCAGGGGAGAACACGCTGGAACAACCCGCAATGCGGACAGTACTTGAAAGAATCCAAGTCCATGGCGCCCAATGGCTGAGCACCGGGCGGAACGGGGGGGTCACCATCCATCTGGGACCCGACGATTTGGATGTGAAAAGCTTTTGGCCGGTTCCAGCCACTGTGATACGCTCTGCTGGAAGCAGGGCGCCATGAACGAGGCGCGCCGGCGACGTGCATGGCTTTGGATCCCGATACGGAATTAATGTTAGAGGTTCGCCGCGACGACCGCGCCGCGTTTGAGGCGCTGGTGGTGAAGTATCAGCGGCCGGTCCTCAACATGATTTACCGCAGCATCGGCGACCCGGCCGAGGCGGAGGATCTGGCACAAAATGTGTTTGTCCAAGTCTGGAAATCCCGCGGCCGTTATAAACCCGCCGCCAAGTTTTCAACCTGGCTGTTTACCATCGCCCGCAATACCTGTCTCAACGAAGTGCGCCGCCGCGCCCGGCATCCCGCGGACTCGTTGGACAAGCCTGTGACGGATGCGGCGGACGGCACGGAATCGACGTGGCAGATTCCCGATGTAGACGCAAAGTCGCCGATGGAACGGGCCTTGTCCGCCGAACTCTACCGGCAGGTGGACGCGGCCGTGGCGGCTTTGCCGGAGGACCAGCGGACCGCGCTGCTGCTGCTGCGTCATGACCACATGGCCTACGAGGATATTGCCAGGGTGTTGCATTGTTCGTTGTCGGCGACCAAGTCCATTATCCATCGCGCGCGCGCCACATTGCGCGACCAACTGAAGCCCTATTTGCGACTATGAAGAATCCTGTGAAACTTTCCCGCGGGGCGGGTGTTTAAGAGAACGAGATTATTCGAAGATGAACTGTGCCGAGTATCAGGCTGAGTTTGACCGCTTGCTGGACGGCCAAGTGGACGCCCAGACGAGCCGGCATCTGCGCGCTCATCGCCTCCGAGCGGCACGAGGATGCCATGAAGCTCGTCGCCGGCCTGAAGCCGGAAGGCCATCGCCGGCTGGCGCGCGTCTGCTTCCCGAACACTTCCATTATCGACGCTGAACGGCTGGTGCGAGAGGCCGTGGCGCAGGCGCTCGGACGGACGACGACCGCAAGCGCCCCGACGAACGTGACCAGAACCTGAAATCAGCGCGCAAAAAAAATACGCCCAGCCATAGAGCTGGGCGTTTGAAATCTGGGTCATCAAGGTTCGGGGGCC
>CAZAAF010000483.1:0-4076 GCA_964482575.1 uncultured Verrucomicrobiota bacterium
TCAGTCCCGCCAGACCGTAACAGTCCTCTGTCCCGAAGGCGTGCACGATGTCGGGAACGATGCCATCCAGCGCGCGCTTCAAACGACGGCGGTCGAATTGGAACAGCGTGGTGGCCCGGAGCCGTCGTGGACAGCGGATAAAATGGAGGGTGACCCCGTTTTTTTCGACAGTCATGTCACGGTCGATTTCGTCGGTTTGCGTGACGACATGTACCTCGTGACCGCCGGTCTCCGCCAGTCCGCGCACGAGGTTCATCACCCAGATGGTGGGATGGCGTTGCGGATCGGGCTGGTAACCGGGCCGACCATCCAACGCCCAGGTCGCATAGTGGGAGAGGATGGCGATTCTCATGGACGATTTCCGGGTGCGGCCGTGGGGTGGGGCTGGCGTTCCGCCGTGCGGGCGCGGCAACGGGTGATTCGCTCGCGATCCGCGCGTCCGGCGCGCAGCGTTTGTGGGAGCCTTCCGAGGTTCCAGCCGATGGCCGCCAGCGCGAGCAGGGCATTGACCGGCAGGCTGGCGGGTCGGTAGCGGCGCAGCGTGTAGTCGCCCTCCCAGTTCAACCGCAGCCAGGGGTTGCAGGCGCGATTGAGCACGGTGACGATGGCCCGCAGTCCTGCAGCGATCCCGTCGTGTTTGAAACGGTATCGCAACAGGCTGCGCATTTGCAGATAACCCCGCCGGCAGCCCAGCCGGCGGGTCGAAGCTTCGCCCAGATGCCACACTGGCACGTTGAGTTCCGCTAGGTGCCAGCCGGCACGAAGCGCCCGGGTCTCCAGATCCTGTTCGTCGAAATAATACTCGTAGCCCTCGTCGAACAACCCGATATCGCTGAACAGTCTGCGGTCGCAGAACATGGCGCACCCGATTATATTATCCGTCTCGCGCCAGTCTGGTGCGGGCAGGGGATGGCAGGCGGCTTCAAAGGCCGCCCGCGTGTGTTCCTGCTCGAAAAGCCGGAATCCCACGATGCCGTGCTCCGGGTGCGCACGGGCAAAATCCACCGCGTGCTGAATCCAGTCCGGATGCGGTTCGATGTCATTGTTGGCCAGGACGATATACCGGTGCCCTTTCTCGATGGCATGGCGGATGCCGACGTTGTTGCCGCCGGCCCAGGCGAGGTTTTGGGACGCTCGCAAGAGGGTGATTTGCGGCCAGTGGGTTTGCAGCCAGCGGCACGAGTCGTCGGTCGAGGCGTTGTCCACCACGACGATCTCCAGGGGCTGGTACTCCGTTCTGGCCAAAGAGGGCAGGAATCTTTCCAGCAAGGCACGACCGTTGTAGTTGAGGACAATCAGGCACACCGGGGGTGGATTCGAGCCAGGCGAACACTCCTGATTGGTTGGCCGTGTCATTGAAGACACAACTCTAAAGGGGGCTGGGATGGGGAGCAAGTTCAGAGAGATGAGTCGTGCCGCAGACGCCGCCTGTATCCACGGCGTCCATCCCCATCCCTGCGCCAAGCCCGTCAAATCCCAAACGGGGTCAGCGTGTGCCGGAGGACCGGGCGGTCTCGAACATGAGCACCGCGCCGCCGCCCGGCGGCAGTTCGAGCGGAAACAGGGTCGAGTATTCCGTCGTCTCGCGGACGAGGGAATGTCCGCCGCCGTCCGCGCTGAGGTTCAGCACGCGGCTGAAATGGCCGTGGGCGATGACCACCGTCTTCAGCGGGGCATACGGCGAGAGATTCACCGCCACGGAGAAAAACGTCCGCGGGTTCTCCGTCGGCCGCCAGTCGATGTACAGGTTCCGCTCCGGCGATTCGATCTCGCGTTTGACACGGTCGTTCAGTTTCCACGGCCAGTCGTCGCGAAGCTGGGTCACGTCGCCGAAGGGGATGAGGGAAACGATGATCTCACCACGACCATGATGTTTTTGGATCGCCAGCGGCGCGCCCGCCTCGTCGGTGGCCATGAGGACGCTGCCCGATTTCAGCCGGGACACCTCCACGTGCCAGCGCCACGACGACGGCCGGGACTCCAGCCGCGCCTGGTCCAGGCCGAACACCTCCCACAGCAATCGGGCCAGCGGCCGGCCCCACGGGTCGAACAATCCCGGCGGCGACGAGCAGAGCAGGGTCCCGCCGTTCTCCACCCACGCCAGCAGTGCTTCCTGGAACCAGCCCGGCAGGTGCGTCGCGCCGCCCAGCGCCAGCACGTTGTAGTCGGCAAGCGCCTTGGGATAATCGCGAAACATCGCCTCGGAAATCACCGCCGGCCGCCAGCCACGGCCCCAGAAACTCTCGAAAAACCGGCTTTCCTCCTGTTCCGCCGCCGGGTTCATCAGGCGCGACGACGCGGAGCAGAGCACGCCGAGTCGCGGGCTGGCGGGCCGCGTCACGGCGAACACCGGCCACAGTTTCCGGATCTGGCGGGCCGTTTCATCCAGCCCTGGCGCAGGTTCCGGCACGCTGACGCCGTCCTTGCCCGCAGCCAGTTGCAGCCAGAGATTGCGCGTGGCGACGTTCTCCAGCCAGCGCGCCGCCGGCCCGCTCAGCCAGCGGCCCTCCGGCACGCGGGGTTCGAACGCATCCGCCCACAGTCGGCGGTTGATTTGTTTCGCGAGCGTCGAGACCAGCGACCGTGCCTCGCTGTGGCCGGGGAATTCACACGAACCGCCACCGCCATCGGCCAGCGAGAAATGCGAACAACCTGCGGTGCGCTGGATGGCATAGTAATCGAACGGTCGTTCGCGCCACGCCCGGCCGCCCAGCCGGTCCAGCGGCAGCACCAGATAGGCGCGCGGTGCGCCCCGGCGGGCCGCCTGCATCGCCTCGTGCAGGGTCCGGGTGACGGATTCCTGCCAGAACGCGGCGGCGTCGTGCCACGCGGCCGGCTGGCTCGCCTCCGGCCAGGCGACGTCGGTGGTTTGCCTGAGTTGGGTGCTCCACCGGCTGTTCATGTCGCCGAGGGTGACGTAGGTGTTCGTCAGCCAGCTTTGGAAGACGCGTAGTTTCAGGGGGGAACCGGCGGTGATCGGCGGCACCGAGACGGTGAACGCGATGCCGGCGAGGTTGGTCTGGTTCTTCAGCGCCGCAGCCTGCGATTCGATGCCGCGCATGAAAGTCGTGCGCGCCGAGGCATCGAACAGCACGTCCTCGCCGAGCGGCAGGGCGATGCGCGCCAGCGCGTGGGTGCCGGTGGCAATCTGGAACTTCGGGACAATCAGGTTTTGCGGGAAGAACTGGCCGAGGCTGACCTGCAATTCCGGCACGGGGGGTGGCGCGGGACGCCCGGTGGTCCCGGCCGGCGGCGCGGCGGGCGGCTTGGTTTTCAAGAGTTGGATGTCGGCAAGATAGAATTGCGCCCGGCGCGGGTCCCCGCCGTCCACGCCGCGCGGCCGGTCCAGCCCGATGGCGATGGATTGAAGCTGCGAGAGATCGAGCGGCGCCGTCCTGGAAAGGTCCAGGTCGAATTCATTCCAGCCGGGCGCGCCCAGCGCGAGCGCGGCCGTGGCCACGAAGCGGTGGCCGGCGCGGTCGGTGAGGACCAGGTCCAGCGGGGCTTCAAACGCCTCCTCGGTGATCGCGTGGAGCCGCAATACGGCGAAACCGCTCCAGTCGGTGTGCGTCAGTGCCAGCGTCGTCCAGCGCGGGCCGTCGCCACTCAAGGGGAGCGTCGCGCGCAGCGCGATGGCGGACTTGCCGCCGACGGAGACGAACGCCGCACTGCCGACGCGGGCGTGGCCGGTGCCGTTCCAGCCAGCCGGCTTCGTGGCCTCATCGAGCACGAGCGTTTGTGCCGGGGCCGCGAGGGTGAAGAACAGGAACAACCCCAGATGAATACCGAGGCATGCGGACCATGGCTGTTGACGTGAACGATGCAGCCGACGACGGAGCCCGAGGGGGGGACGAATCGTCTTCAGACAGCCCGCCAACGATCCGTGTCCACCCGTGTTCATTCGTGGCGTCGCCAGCCGTTCGCGCTAGGAAACGCTCAGTTCCTTCTTGATGCCGAACTTTTCCATGCGCTTGCGCAACGTGGCGCGGGTGATGCCGAGGAGCTTGGCGGCCTGGACCTGGTTGCCATCCGTTTCCGTCAGGGCCCGGCGGATCAGTTCGCGCTCCACCCACGGG
>CAZAAF010000484.1:0-4063 GCA_964482575.1 uncultured Verrucomicrobiota bacterium
ATGTTCTGCTGGATCTGTTCGCGTTCGGAGAGCAGTTCATCCAGCGTGAGCCCGCCCACGACGTCGCGCAGGGACGCCTGGGCATACTGGGCGATAGCGAACTGATAATCCTGCACGCGCACCACGGCGGTCTCGTAGCTCGACATGGCATAGTGGGGGAAGAGCGGGATCAACAGAAGGTCGGTCACACCCCGGTCGCGAAGGCGTTCCAGCGCGCCGTCGATGGACGGGTTCTGGTAGCGCATGGCCAGTTCCACGGGCAGGTCCACGCGGGATTGCAGTCCGGCCTGCACCCGTCGGCCCATGACCACCAGCGGCGAGCCTTCCGGCGTCCAGATTTTCCGGTAGGCTTCGGCAGAGCGTTCGCTGCGCGTCGGCAGGATGGCCAGATGGACAATGCCGAATCGGATGAGCCACGGCGCATCGAGCACGCGCCCATCCATCAGGAACTCCCCCAGATAACGGCGGACATCCGCGGGCGTCGGCGCGTCGGGCGAGCCGAGATTGACCAGAAGGACGCCCCGGTTGCTCATGACGCGGGATGCGGCTGTGCCCAGAAGGCGCTGATCCGGTCCGCGGCGTCGTGCCCGGACAGGATGGAATCGCCCAGCGAGATGCCGTCGCGGTAATGGCCGGCGAAGAACAGGCCCGGGGCCTTCGTTTCCATCCCGTTCATCAAGTCCTTGAACCGGCCGTAGCCGACTTCGTATTGCGGGATCGCCTTCGGGTAAAACACCACATGCTGGAACGTGGGCTCGCCTGTGACGCCGAGGAGAGTCCGCAGATCCTTCACGGTCATCGCCACCACGTCCTTCGCCGGGCGCAGTGCCAGCTCGGGCGCGCGGACGCCGCCGACGTAGCTGGTGAGGGTGACATGGCCCTCGGGAGCGCGCCCGGGGAACAGCGAGGAGGAGAAGAGGGTGCCCAGGATGTTGAAGCCCTCGGCTTTCGGGATCAGCATGCCGAAACCGTCGAGCGGATGCGCCACCTCTGCGCGGCGGAAGCCGAGCACGCAGCTCGCCACGGGCGGATAATGAACCTGCTCCAGCTCGGAAGCGTCGAGTCCCGGGGCACTCGTGAGGCGGATGTCCGCCATCTTGTGAACGGGGGCCGTCCATGCCACCGCGGTGTGTTCCAGCGATTGTTCCTGTCCCTGGGCGGCCACCTGCAGCGTCCAGCCGCGGGTGGTTTGTTCGATCCGCCGGACCGTCGTGTGAAACCGGATGCTTTGGGCGAGTTGCGTGCCGAGCGTGTCGGGCAGTTCCTGCAGGCCGTTGTCGAACGAGATTTTCTTCGCCTCCTGCTTGGAGACTTCGCCCCGCTGGCGGCGCTCCTTCGCGCCGAAAATCTGGCCCTTGATCAACGAGCCGTATTTCTGCTCCAGCGCGAGCAGTTTGGGGAAACCGTGTTTCACCGAGAGCCGCGCCGGGTCGCCGGCGTAGATGCCGGAGACCAGCGGGTTGATCGCGTAATCCAGGAACTCCTGCCCAAGCCGGCGGACGACGAAGGCTGCCAGGTTCTCCTCGATGTCCGGCGGCGACGGCGGCACGAACGGTTCGCGCAGCAGCATCAGCTTGGCGCGCCACGTGAACAGCGGCGTGGCGAAGAACTTGACGGGCGACGGCGACATCACAATCGGCCGCCGGTACCGCACCAGATAGCGGTTTTCCGCGCCCGGGTCGGAGTAGAGGCGGCGATTGTTCAGGCCGAGGTCGCTGATCAGCGAGGTGATCTTCGGCGAGGTCTCCAGGATCGAGTTCGGCCCGAACTCGGCGAGGTAGCCGTCCCGGCGGAGGCTCTGGATGACGCCGCCCACGCGGTCGCTGGATTCATAGACAGTGACCGGCACGCCGCGCTGGCGGAGTCGAAACGCCAGCGTCAAGCCCGTGATGCCTGCCCCGATAATGGCCACAGAGTTCATGAAGAGGGGAATCAAATGGTGCGCGAATAACGCCGTTCCTTTTCCTGCGGCAGGTAGGCGTCGAAGCGCATGGCAATGTTGCGGACCAGGAGCCGGCCGAGGTTGGTCACGGTGAACCCGCCTGGGTGGCGTTGCAGGAGGCCGTCGGCCTCGAGGTCGGCCAGCGAATCCAGTTCGCGCGCGAAGTGCGCTGCAAAGTCGAGGCCGAGGTGCCGCGACATGGAGGCGTAATCGAGACCGAGGTCGCACATCAACCGCATGATGGTCCAGGCGCGCACCTGGTCGTCCCCGGTCTGGATGTATCCCTTGTGGCAGGGGACCTGGCCCGCGTCGAGCATCCGGTAGTAATCCGGCAGCTCCTTCTGGTTCTGCCAATAGACGCCGCCGGCATGGGAGATGGACGACATGCCGAACGCGTAGATGTCCGCGTCGCCGTGCGTGCTGTAGCCCTGGAAATTCCGTTGCAGCGTCCGGGCCCGCTGTGCGCGCACGAGTTCGTCGGTCTCCTTGGCGAAATGATCCATGCCGATATAGACGTACCCGGCGGAGGTGAGCTTCTCCACCACCGTCTTAAGCAACTCAAACTTCGTTTCCGGCGTCGGCAGCATGTCGTCCTTGAAAATCTTCTGGTGCGGCTTGATCCAGGGGACGTGGGCATAGTTGAACACGGCGAACCGGTCCGGGTTCATCTCCAGCACCTCGTCCAGCGTCTTCTCGAACGACTGCGGTGTTTGCAGCGGCAGGCCGTAAATCAGGTCCACGTTGAGCGAGACGAACCCCGCCTCGCGCAGCCACCGGGCCACCTCCTCGGTCATCTCGCGCGGCTGGATGCGGTGCACCGCCTTTTGGACTTTCGGGTCGTAGTCCTGGATGCCCAGCGACGCGCGGTTGAAACCGACCTCCCTCATCGCCTGAACGTGTTCGCGCGTCAGCCGCCGCGGGTCGATTTCAACGGAGGCTTCGACCTCCGGCGCCACGCGGAACCGGGAATGAATCAATTTGCCGAGCGCGCGGATGTCGCCGGGCGTCATGAAGGTGGGGGAGCCGCCGCCGAAGTGGATTTGCACCACCGGGCGTTTCGGGTTCAGGTACCGCCCCATCAGGTCGAGGTCTTTCTTGAGGTAGTCGATGTAGGTGTTGCTTTGTTTCTGGTCGGTGGTGATGACCGTCGTGCAGCCGCAATACCAGCAGAGCGAGTAGCAGAAGGGCAGGTGGAAGTAGAGCGAGAGGTTGCGTTCCGTTTCGTTGTTCGCGCGAATCCGCTCGCCCAGCATATCGAACGTCACCTTGTCGGTGAAATGCGTCGCCGGGGGATACGACGTGTAGCGCGGCCCCGGCACATTGTATTTCTTGACCAGTTCCAGATCGACTTTAAGCGTGCTCATGCAAACGTGCGGATAGTATCCACCATCGCCGCGATATTTTCCAGTGACGCCGTGGGCGGCAGGCCGTGGCCAAGGTTGACAATGTGGCCGGTCAGCCCGCGCATGTCGTTCAACAGGCGCCGCGTTTCGGCGGCCACGACCGCCGGGGTGGTGGTGAGCAGCAGCGGGTCGAGATTGCCCTGGATGCCGACGTTCTTCGGGAACCGCGCCCGGACTTCCGGGAGCCGCACGGTCCAGTCCACGCCGAGAATCTGCGCCCCGGTGCCCACGAGATCGTTCCAGTTGCCGTTGACGCCCCGGGCAAACACGATCACCGGCACGCGGCCTTCGAGCGACCGGACAATCTCGGTGATCCAGCGTCCGGAGGCGGCGGCGAACGCATCGCTCGCCAGGGTCCCGCCGAGACTGTCGAAAATCTGCACCGCGTCCACGTCGGCGTCGATCTGCATCCGCAGGTAGTCGCTGACGGCGGCCGTGAGCTTCTTCATCAGGCGGTCAAACAACGGCCGGTCGGTGTAGAAGAGGCGCTTGGCCTTCGTGTACTCATCGGCGCCGCCGCCCTCGAGCATGAAACAGGCGAGCGTCCACGGCGCGCCCGAGAAGCCGATGAGCGCCGTGTGGTCCTGCAGTTCTTTCCGGACCAGATGCAGCGCCTTGGCGACGTACTCCAGCCGGTCGCACACCGCCGTGACCTTGAGGCGGTCGATGTCGTCCGCCGACTGCAACGGCGCCATCTTGATGCCCCGGTTTTCGCTGA
>CAZAAF010000485.1:0-4061 GCA_964482575.1 uncultured Verrucomicrobiota bacterium
CAGCGACGCGATCAGCGAGACCGCGTCGTCGGGCAGGTCGGGAAACCGTCCAAGGGCGCGCACTGCCAGCGCACAACGCGCCGGCTCCTTGATGTCGGTGGTCTTCTGGCTTCGCAACGGCGCAAGAATGCCAAGGAAGAACGGCTTGAACTGCGCGCACCCCAGGTCCGCGTAAAACCGCAGCAGGTCGTCGCTCAAACGGTCGTGTCCCCGCAGGTAGAATGAAAAATAATCGAGACCGCCTTTCACGGGCCATTGCGCCACCAGTTCGGCGATCTTCTGCTTCGAGGCCTCCGGGACCTTCCTATCCTCGATCAGCTTCACCACCGCGTCCGCCGTGGCGTTGTCGTGGAGGTTCTTGAGCGGCTCCATGCGGGCCACATCCCCTTCTCGCGCCGCGCGGGTAATGGATCGCAACGTCGCCGCAGCATCTCCGCCCGCACACAACGATGCATTCAGAAGGAAGATGCCCGCGAGAATGGCCATCGAAATGAACCGGTTGAAGAACCCAGTCCATGGGGACAAAGCGCGCATGGCCATGCCTCCCCATAACAGACCGTCACCGGAATCGCAACCCCCGGGAGAATGGAACAGGCCGTGCGATGTTTGGCGCATCACCCACCGAGCAACCATTGAGCGCAGCGCGGGCCGACCGCGTCACTCCGCAGTGGACGCCGCAATTCGAGTTGGCCTACACTGGCATGGAGAAAGTCCGCGGCGTTCACAGGCCGCTGGGTCCGGATCGACGGATGATCACACGGGACAAAAAGGAGAAATCGCAAAACATGGAACCGCCCCCCAACGACACGCCCGGTGACCCGCAGCGTGCAAGAGCGGTGGGCGCCCTGCGCCAGTTTCTCGAACGCGAATACTCGCCGCGGGCGACGATGACCATCCTGTTGGCGATCACCGGCGCGATTGGCTTCATGGTCTCCTTTGAAATGCTTCACCACGGGGTGGACGCGATGGCAATCCGTTACCCGATCGCGGTCGCCCTGGCCTACGTGGTGTTCATCTTCCTGCTGCGATGTTGGGCGGACATGGAACATGCGCGGATCGAAACCCACGAGACGATTCAGATGATCGAATCCTCGAAGTTCGAACACTCACCGTCCGATCCGCCAGCCACACTGCAACCCGTGGATCTCGGCTGGTGGAATGGGTGGGACTGGCTGGACTTTTCTTTCGTTTGGGCTTGCCTGCCCGTCATTGTGATTGGGGCCTTGTCCGTGTTGTCCGTAACGGCACTGACCGTCGTCTTCGAGGCACCCACGTTGCTGGCGGAGGTTTTGCTCGATGCCGTTCTGATGACCGCGCTGTACAAGCGGATGCGAGGCCTCGAACGCCGGAACTGGTTTGCCACGGTCCTCCAGCGCACGTGGCGCCCGGTGCTCGGCACCGCCGTCATCCTCGCCGCCGCCGGGTTTCTGATTCAAACACTCTATCCCGACGTCAAATCCATCGGCCAACTGCGTCGCCATGTGACAGGCCAGGCCTCGTCCCCACACCCGCCATTGGGAAACCCTTGAACCGCCCCGGCGGGTCAGCGCCCGTGCGTCCTTAAGAACTTCTTCAGGATGCGTGCCGTATGGCTCCGCGTTCCGTCGCGCGCAACGTCCTCCGGCGTGCCCAGCGCCACCACGCGGCCGCCGGCATCACCCCCCTCGGGCCCCAGGTCCACGAGATGGTCGGCCTCGGCCATGATGTCAAGGTTGTGCTCGATCACCACCAACGTGTTGCCGGCGTCCACCAGGCGGTGCATCACCTCAATGAGCCGCGCCACGTCGGCCATGTGCAGGCCCACCGTCGGTTCGTCGAGGATGTACAGGGTGCGGCCCTGGGTCGGTTTCGCCAGCTCGGTCACCAGCTTGATGCGCTGTGCCTCGCCGCCGCTGAGCGTCGGGCTTTGCTGGCCGAGCGTCAGGTAATCCAGGCCGACATCGTGCAACAGGGAAAGCGGCCGCGTCAGGAACGGCTCCGCCTTGAAAAACTCCAGCGCCTCCTCAACACTCATCGCCAGCACGTCGGCAATGGTCCGGCCCTTGAACCTCACGTCGAGCGTCTCCGGCGTGAACCGCCGGCCGCCGCATTCATCGCACGGCACGCGCACGTCCGGCAGGAAACTCATGGCAATCCGCTTGATGCCCTGCCCCTCGCATACGTCGCAGCGCCCGCCGCCGCGCGCCGTGGGCACGTTGAACGAGAATCGTTCCGGACCGTAGCCGCGGATTTTCGCCTCCGGCACCTGCGCGAACAACTGGCGGATGTCGTCGTAGAAACCGACATAGGTTGCCGGGCAGGAGCGCGGCGTCTTGCCAATCGGCGTCTGGTCCACCTCCAACACCCGGCGGATGTCCGGCGGCAGGATCACACGGTTGTCGCGGCCGTTGCGGGACGATCCCCCGGCACCCGGGCTCCCTCCGCGCAAAGATTCCCGGCTGACGGCGTTCGCCGCCCCGTTCAGCAGCACGTCCCTCACGAGCGTGCTCTTGCCGCTGCCGCTGACACCGGTCACCACCGTGAACCGGCCCAGCGGGAACCTCACCGCCAGCTTTTTCAGGTTGTGCAAGGTCGCGTCGCGTACCTCGATGAACTGTGGTGAGCCGCCCCGCCTCGGGCGGGTCGGGTGCAACATCGGTTCGCGCAGGAATTTTCCCGTCACCGAGGCCGGGGTACGGATCACGTCCTTCGGCGTGCCGGCCGCCACCAGTCTGCCCCCGTGAATGCCTGCGCCGGGGCCAAGGTCCACCAGATGTTCGGCGGCGCGGATGGTCGCCTCGTCGTGCTCGACCACGACCACCGTGTTCCCCTTCTCACGCAGCTTCTTCAGCGTGCGCAGCAGCATCTCATCGTCCCGCGGATGCAGGCCGATGGTCGGTTCGTCGAGGATGTAGCAGACACCCCGAAGGTTGGAACCGAGCTGGGCCGCCAGCCGGATGCGCTGGCTCTCGCCGCCGCTGAGCGTCGTGGCACTGCGGTCGAGGGCGAGATAACCGAGGCCGACCTGATCCAAAAACACCAGCCGCGACCGCATCTCGGCAATGATGTCGCGCGCGATCTCCCGCTCGCGGCCCGCCAGCTTGAACCGGTCGAGATACTGCTGGAATCCGCTCGCGGGCATCGCCGTCAACCCGGCGATGTTGTCGCCGCGCAGGCGCACCGCGCACGCCACAGGATTCAACCGCGCGCCATTGCACGCGGGACACGGCTCCTCGCCGCCGTCCCACCACGCGTTCCATTCGGATTCCTCGCCGGTCTGCTCCTCGTCCACGCCGCGCATCGCCAACCCGAACCCAAAACAATCCGGGCACCAGCCATGGCGCGAGTTGAAAGAAAACAGGCGCGGGTCCAGTTCCTCGAAACTGCGGCTGCATTTCGGACAGGCGCGCTTGGTGGAAAACACCACATCCTTCCGCCGCGGCGCCGCCACCAGCAGCGTGCCGTTGCCGAACTCCATCGCCCGCTCCACGCCCTGCGTCAACCGGCGGGTCGTCCCGCCCACCGCGAGCCGGGCCATAACAAGGTCGATGTCGTGTTCCTTGAACCGGTCGAGCCGCGGGAACTCCGCGCTCGGCAGGTACTGCCCGTCCACACGCAACTGCTCGATGCCCTTGCGCGCCGCCCACTCCGCCAGGTCGAGGTAAAACCCCTTGCGGGCGCGCACGCGCGGCGCGAGCAATTCAATCTCCTGCCCGCGCCATCCCTTCGCGATGGCCGCCACGACCGCGTCCACCGTCTGCGGCTCGATGGCAACGTTGCAGTCGGGACAGAACTGTGTGCCGAGTTTGGCAAAGAGCAGCCGCAGGAAATGATAGATCTCGGTGACCGTCGCGACGGTGCTCTTGCGTCCGCCGCGGCTGGTGCGTTGCTCGATGGCCACCGTGGGCGGCACGCCGGTGACGAGGTCCACGTCGGGGCGCACCGCCGGCTCGATGAACTGGCGCGCGTAGGCGTTGAGCGTCTCGAGGTAGCGCCGCTGGCCTTCGGCGAAGAGGATGTCGAAGGCCACCGTGCTCTTGCCGCTGCCGCTCACGCCGGTGATCACGGTGAACTTGTCGCGC
>CAZAAF010000486.1:0-4054 GCA_964482575.1 uncultured Verrucomicrobiota bacterium
CGCGGGAAGATTTTCAACTTGCATTTCCGGAACATCCGTGGCCGTCGGGACAACTTCCAGGATGTGTACGTTGACGAGGGCGATGTGGACATTCTTCGCGCCCTGCGGGTTTACCGGGAAATCGGGTACGACGGAATGATCATGCCCGACCACGTGCCCGGCCATCCGGATGATCCCGGCGGGTTGCAGGCGTTTGCGTTTGCCTACGGTTACATCAAGGCCCTCATCCAGGCGGTGGGCAGCGAAGTCTAAACCACCTTCACCGTCAACGCCTCGCCGATCTCCACAATCGCATAGTGCCCGGCACTGACCGGACCGGGATTCACCACATGCGTCCGACCGATGTGGTCCTCGCCGCGCGATTCGTGGATGTGGCCGCACAAGACCAGGTCCGGCTGCGCGCGATCGATGAACGCCCGCACGGCCGTGCTGCCCACATGCAGGCCGCTGTGAATGCGATCGCATGCCGAGTCCTTCGGCGGCGCGTGCGGACAGAAGATTTTGATGCGACAGGCCTCCACGTCGGCAGCCCCGGCCTCGATCCGCGCCTCGATCTGTTGCTCGGTGATTTCGTACGGCGTGTGCAACGGCGACTTCGGCCCACCGGAAACACCGAACACGCCGACATCCCCAAGCGTCATCCCCCGTCCGTCCAGCGACACGCCCAGCGACGCGAGTTGCACATCCGCCGCCGGCGAATCCATGTTGCCCGCCACGGCCAGCAGCCGGGACGCCAACGGCAGCCAGCCTTCAACAGCCTGCCGGACTTCGTCCGGCGTGCCCGCCGTGGTGATGTCACCGCCCACAATCAACAAATCCGGTTTTCCAACAGCACCCGCTGCCCGCGCCACCGCGGCGTAGTCCTGGTGGACGTCAACGACGTAAACGATCTTCATGCGTTTCTTTTTCCAGGGTTTCCAACACCCCTTCCATCCGCGACAACACGAACGGATTCTGCTCGGTTCGCCGTAGGGTGCGCAAGCGGCCGGTATCTGTCAACGTTGCCGCCGCAAATCCCCGCACCGCCCAGTCGTTGCAGGCCCACACGCTGTCCGGCAACCGGGCGTGCAGCCGGCCCAGGGCCTCGATGGCGTGAAGCACGGAAAGACCTGGAAGCGGAGATTTCAAATTTGAAATCCGGGATTCTGAATTGGGAACGGCCGCACCCACCAACGCCGCCAACGCCGGCACAGCCGGCTGGCCGATCGCCACCAATGCGTCCGCTGCCTGGCGGCGCACGGTCCAGAGCGGATCATCCAACGCGCCGATGAGCTTTGGCACCGCCTCCGCCGACCCGATCCGCCCCAGCGCCTGGGCGGCGCGCATTCGCACCAGTTCCTTTGGCGACTCCAGCAACCGCACAACATCATCCACCGCGGCCGTCGCCTTCTGTTTGCCGAGGGTGTGCAGGCAAGTCCCCTGCAATCGTTCGACGGCGAGATATTTCATGACCGCCGGCGGCACGCGCGGGTCGGGCCACAGCCGCAGGAAAAACAGACAGTTGCGCTGGACATCAGGACTCTCGGACGCCAGCCCTTCCAGCAACGCAGGAATGCATGCCACCCCCCAAGCATCCACCCAGTCCTCGATACGCTGGCGCGCCATCGGTTCCCGCCGGTCAAGCTGGCGAATCAGATACGGCAGCGCCGCGATGCCGCGCTTGCGGATCTCCTCCACCGCTTTCTGCTTCTGCGCCAGCCGCTCGCCGCTGTCGCCGTAACTGACCGTCTTCTCGTACAGTGCGGCCAGTTCGCGCTCGGCGGGGCCGCGCGGCGCGTGCCATGGCGCCGGGCCGTACGCCGGCTCCAGGGCCTCGGGAAGCGGAACGTGGAGCGTCGAGCGTCGAGCGTCGAGCGAAGAAGTGGCCCACACCGCGTTGGTGATCTCCGTGTCCACGCCAGCGCCGTAGAGAGGTTTCAGCCAGACGCCATTGTCGCGCCCGCCGCCGACGTAACCGTCGTGGCCACCGAGGTCGCAGAATAACCCGACCGCGCCGTATTCGCGGCGCACGCCATCATGGCCCGCCGCCTGGCATTGTCGCACATCCCAGCCGGCGTACAGGTCGTTGCCGCCGGAATCCACCAGGATGCCTGTGCCGTTATAGACGGCGCTGCCCTGCGCGATCTCGTCCGCGGTGTAGTGGTCGTTGCCCGCCTTGTCGATCAGGATACCGACGCCGTAATCATGCCCGCTCCCCTGGCAAAGGCCGTGGGCCGCGTAGCTGTCGTCGCCCGACCAGTCGGCCAGGATCGCGGGACTGAGATGAATGCCCGCGCCCTGCCCGTAATGGTAAACGCGATAGGTGTCGTTGCCGCCGAGGTCGAGGAGCATGCCCAGCGAATACCAGTAGCTGACGCCCTGGCCGAAGATGTCGGCATAGTAACTGTCATTGCCCGCAAGGTCGCAGAGGATCGCCACGCCGCCCGCCGCGAAGGGACGGTCGCCGATGGCAAACCCCTGCCCGCACGAGACGAAATGGGCGCTGTAGCGTTCGTTGTCGCCGTACTTGCCGCCAACGTAATAGGTGTCGTTCCCTTCGCCCTCGAGCAAGACGGCACCACCGCCAACGCCCGCCGCCGCCTGCGCGAACTGCGCGGCGCGGTAGTCGTCGTCGCCCGCGCGATCCCACAACGCCGCCAGCCCGAACGTCGCTGCGCCCTGCGCCATCGTGTCGGCCTCATAACGGTCGCGGCCGGCGAAGTCGGCGAGCAACCCGCAGCCGAACATGGCCGCGCCTTGGGAGCAGTTCTGCGCCACGTAGGTATCGTCGCCGCCACAATCCACCAGGATCCCGATGCCCCAGAAACCGCAACCCTGCGAGAAATTCCGCCGTCCCTCGTAGCGGTCGTTGCCGCCAAGGTCGATGACGATGGAAATCGGCCGGCCCGCAAGACCATCCGCGCCGCCAGCGGAGTTCAGGTAAACGTCGTCACCGCCCGGGTCGATGATCAGCAACGCTTCGTCACGATAGACGTCGTTGCCGGGCGTGCCGACAATAACCTTGCCCAACGGGGTGTCGCGCGTCATCGGCGCAGGCGGGTGTGCCTTCAGCACCGGCAGTGCCTCGTCAATCGCCCGGCACAGAATCCGGTACGCCTCCGCGAGCGCCGCGTAGTCGATCTTCCGGTGTGGTGCGAGCATCGCCAGATGCGCCGCCTCGTAATCGAGATTGTCCGCGCCGACCCGCTTCAGCAGTTCCGGCGGCTGGTGCAGTTCCTCGACCGCGTAAATCGCCGTGGCGCGCCGCCGCTCCTCCATCGGCACGGCCGCGAAGGCTTTCGTGATGAGAAGGTTCGCCCGGTCGCAGGCGGCGAGGATATGGGCAACGGGATCGAAATCATTTTGGATTTCGGATTTTGGATTTTGGATTTTCGGAGTGCCAATTTCCCGCTCGCGTGCCAGGAAGGTCGCCAGCTTTTCCAGCGAATCCATGTTGCGCAGTTCGCGGGCGACTTCATCGGCGTGCCGAGGCAGCGCGAGCGGCTCATGAAGGAATCGGCGGACCTTGTCGAGGCGGAATTCCGTCTCGGCATTGTCCTTGCGATAACTGAGGTCGGCGCGGCCCATCATGTTCGCGCGCAGCGCCACATCGAGACCGAGTTGCTCCTGCGGGCCGAGCAGCGGCGGCAACTCGTCGGCAGTGGCCAGTCTGGAACCAATGCCAAAGCTCAACGCAAAGACGCAGAGAATGCAGAGGACGCTGAGAAACCTCTCTGCGAGCTTTGCGTTCTCTGCGTCTCTGCGTTGAATCCCACCTTCGTATCGTTGAGCCGGCGTTGACATAAAATCTGGCGGCGTTTATACCCGACGAGAACTTATAAGCAAAGGAGTCACTATGCGCCGCTTCATGTCCATTGTCGCACCGACGCTGCTCGCCGCCAAATCACATGTCAACGCCGTCTCAACGATACGAAAGCGGGATTCAACGCCGAGGCGCAGAGAACGCAAAGTTCGCAGAGAGTTTTCTCCGCGTCCTCTGCGCCTTTGCGTTGAGCTTATTCGCCGGCTGCGCGTTTGCCGTTGCGGAGGATTTGCCGCCGCTGCTCGGCCCGCA
>CAZAAF010000487.1:0-4047 GCA_964482575.1 uncultured Verrucomicrobiota bacterium
ATGTCCCTTGCTGAACCACGCGATCAGCGGCGACCAGAACATCGCCGCCGACGCCCCCGCCGCGCCGCACACCAACAGCAACACCGGAAACGGCATGGCCACCGTGCACACCCACATCAAGCCGCCGGCCGCGACCAGTCCCGACACCATGAACAGCATCTGTCCAAACCGGTCCGAAAGTTTGCCCGCGAGCGGCGACACAATGCCGTAGGCCAGGAAAAAGGCCCCGCTCAGCCATCCCAGGCGCACCGCGTCCATCCCCGCATCCGCCGCCCGCCTCGGCACGGCGAAGAAGAACGTGGCCATCATGCACATGTCCATGAGCAGCGCCAGGACGTAGCCAATTTGTTCGCGTCGAAACATCGCGCTCATGGTGCGCGATGCGCCCGCCCGCGTCAACGCCGCGTGAGGCAAAGGGAGGGATGCCAAACGCAAAGACGGGGAGAACGCGGAGAAGTATCATGTCTCTGCGAGACTCCGCGCCCTCTGCGCCTCTGCGTTGAGTTCCGCCACCTCCCGCAAACCGCCACAACCGCGTTTGACTTCACCTGCCATTCGGTGTTTTCATCTCACCCAAACCAACCGGAGCTTCGCCATGAGACTCTCTCGATACAACCTGCTGTTCGCCGCCCTCCTCGGTGTCTGTCTTCAACTCATCCCGCTCCACGCCGCCGACGTGGCTGCGCCGGACGGCTGGATCACCGTCTCGCCACGCGAGGAAATCCAGCCGGTGTTCGCCTACAACCCAAAAGGGGGACCGGACCACGCCGGCAGCTTCACCCTCCAGACCGATGCGCGCGAGGGTCTCTCGGGTTGCTGGAAGAAGACCTTCCCGATCCAGGGCGACCGGTATTACCGCTTCAGCGCGTTGCGCAAGCTCACGAATGTGCCCGTGCCGCGCCGGTGTGCGGTGGCGCGCGTGATCTGGCTCGACGCCAAGGGCCAGAAGGCGTTGCTGGACGCGCCCGAGACCCGCGCCTTTCGAGCCGGCAGCCCGGCGCGGTCCGAACCGGAATATCCGACCGGCAAGGCCACCGACGCGCACGGCTGGACGGAAGTTACCGACATCTACCACGCGCCCAAGGCGGCGACGCACGCCCTCGTCGAACTGTCTTTGTGCTGGGCGACGCGGGCCCAAGCAGAGTGGAGTCACGTGTCGTTGAGCGAAGCCGCTGCGCCACCGCCGCGACTGGTGCGGCTGGCGGCGGTCCATTTCCAGCCGCGTGGCGGCAAGACGGCGGCGGAGAACTGCCGGTTGTTCGCGCCGATGATCGAGGAAGCAGCCCGGCAGAAAGCGGACCTGGTGGTGCTCGGCGAAGTACTCACCTATGCCAACACCGGTTTGAAATCGCCCGATGTCGCCGAACCCGTGCCGGGTCCCTCGACGGAATACTTCGGCACGCTCGCCAAACGGCACAACCTCTACATCGTCGCCGGCCTCGTCGAACGCGAGGGGCGCCTGATCTACAACACCGCCGCGTTGATCGGCCCTGACGGCAAACTGACGGGCAAGTATCGCAAAGTGGCGATCACACGCGGGGAGATCGAGTCCGGCATCCAGCCGGGCCGGGAATACCCGGTGTTCGACACGCGGTTCGGCAAGGTGGCGATGATGGTCTGCTATGACGGTTTCTTCCCGGAGGTGGCGCGGCGGCTGAGCAACCGCGGTGCGGAGGTAATCGCGTGGCCGGTCTGGGGATGCAATCCCATGCTCGCCGCGGCCCGGGCCTGTGAGAACCACGTCTATGTCGTCAGCAGCACCTACACGGACCCGTCGCTGAAATGGATGATCTCCGCCGTCTTCGATCACGAGGGACTGCCTCTCGCGCAGGCGAGCCAGTGGGGTACGGTCGCGGTTGCCGAAGTGGACCTGAACAAACATCTCCACTGGTGGAGCCTCGGCGATTTCAAGGCCGAGTTCCCGCACCATCGCCCCGCGTGGGACAAGGCGGACTAGGATTTTTTACCGGGCGCTGTTTTTCCGCGCGGGCGGCGGCGGTGCTTGCATGCCACCGGCTCCGCCGGAATCACATCGCTCTCCTTCTCCTGCTGCCGGATCGCCTCCTCGTGGATATGGTCGAAGATTTCCAGGACGAAATCCTGGTCCAGCGCATGTTCCTCGCCGTAGCGGGTGCGGTCCTTGACGATGTCGCTCCAGCGATGCGGCTGGAAGGAGGAGACGCCGTACTTCTCCTTGCAGTGGCTCATCTGGCGCACGATCTCCATCCGCCGACTCAGGCAATCCAGCAACTGGTGATCCACCACGTCCACTTCCTTGCGGAGCGCGGCGATGTGGCTGGTGTAATCCTGCACCAGCGTGTTCTCCGTCTTCGTTTTCAGTTCGGACAGCAGGGTGCGCAGGACGGGCGGCGTGATCTGCTGGCTCGCATCGCTCAGCGCCTTCTCCGGGCACGGATGCACCTCGATGATAAGCCCGTCAAACAGCAGGTCGAGCGCTTCCTGCGAGAGCGGCTTGAGCAATTCGCGCGAGCCCCCCATGTGGCTGGGGTCGCAGAGAATCGGCACGTGCGGCATGCGGCGGCGCAGTTCCAGCGGAATCCGCCAGATGGGTTCGTTGCGATAAATCGTCTGGCGCGCCGTGGAGAAGCCGCGGTGAATGGCGGCGATCTTGGTGATGCCGGCGCGATGCAGGCGCTCGATGGCGCCCAGCCACAACTCGAGGTCCGGGTTGACGGGGTTCTTCACCATCACCGGCATGTCCACGCCGCGCAAACGGTCCGCCAGCGCCTGGACGGAAAACGGGTTGACTGTCGTGCGCGCGCCAATCCACAGGATGTCGATGCCGTACGCGAGACAGGCGTCCACGTGCGCCGGCTGGGCCACCTCGCACGCCACCGGCAGGTTCGCCGCCTTGCCCGCGGCCTTGAGCCACGGCAATCCCACCTCGCCGATGCCCTGGAACGACCCCGGGCGGGTCCGTGGTTTCCAGATGCCGCCGCGCAATGCGCTGATGCCCAGCTTGCCGAGTTGCAGCGCGGTCTCCATCACCTGCTGCTCCGATTCCACGCTGCACGGTCCCGCGATGACAATCTTTCCCTGAAGGCATGCGCCCCGGCCGTGAAGCCGTTGAAGTCCACCATCCGATTTACTCATAATCGTTCCTCAGTTGCCGGTTCCCACCTTGCGCGACGGCGGCCGGTTGGTCGCCGCCGGTTCGTCGTAAACCTTCGTCCCGTAGGGAATCGCCGGTTTCATATAAACCGACTGGCCCATCGAATCAATCCGCCATCGACCGCCGTCGTTTTTCAATCCGATCGTCTGGCGCTGGTTCTTGTCGCGCAAGACGAATTCCACCTCGATCTGTGCCGCCTCCGGCCGCGTCGATGGCTGGCGCGTCGTAGCCACGCCCATCACCGGCGCCTGGGATTCCATCAGATACTCACGAAAGCGCGCCTCGCCCATCTGCTGCCGCGTCGCCTCAAGCGATGGACGCAGGGTGTCGGCAAAACACGCCAGGTAAGCCGTCGCATCGCCCCGCCGGCCGGCATCCAGCATCGTTTGAACGACCTCCTCCGGCATCGCCGCGATGAGGGCGGAATCCGCCGTCCGCTGCCGGGCGGCCAACCACACCCCCGCCCCGATCAGCAGCAGCGCCAAGGCCGTGATAACATTGCGTTGCATTCGACGAAACTTTGCAGCCGTGGCGGTATTCTGATATAGACTGCGGAGCGCGTCAACCATGCCCATGCCGTGGAAACAATTAGGGAAGCCGCTGTTTATTGCCGCCATCGGCGCGCTGCTGGCGTTTTACTGGTTTGGATGGATCAAGGACGCCGGCCCGTTCGATGTCGCCGTCCTCATCGCGCTCGTCGGCGGCTACAAGATTTTTGGCGACGCCCTCTGGAGCCTGTTCCATCGCGAAATCTCCAGCGACCTGGCCATCGCCGTCGCCGCCGTCGCCGCGCTGGTCATCGGGCAGTATTTTGCCGCCGCCGAGGTCATCTTCATCATGCTTGTGGGTGGCTGGCTCGAGGAGCTGGCGGTGGACCGCTCGCGCGGGGCCTTCGAGAAACTCTTCGGGCTCAC
>CAZAAF010000488.1:0-4044 GCA_964482575.1 uncultured Verrucomicrobiota bacterium
GGTCGCGGTTATCTTCCGTGGTATGAGCATTGTCTTGCTGTTGGTCCTGGCGCTTGCGGCGCAACCTCTCCTGGCCGCCGGAAACACCTCCACCCCGGGTTCCACCCCGCCACGCGTGGCCGAGGAGCCGGCGGTGATGAAACGGGGCGTGAAGCTGTTCAGCGATCGCAACTACACGATCCTGGAAGTGCCGGCGCCGGTGCGGGACCTGCCGTTCCTGCGCACCAGCATTGACCGGGTTGAAGCGGAGGTCACCGCGCCGGGCACGCTCTACGCGCTCACGCCGACGCTCCGTCCCAAGGCTTCCAGTCAGGAGAACGCGCTGCAACAAGCCGGGTTCACGAAGGTGGATGTGCCCGAAGCGCAGCTCTTCCCGGGCGAGGTCAACCGCATGAGCCTCTATCGCAAGGACGTGAAACGCGGCGAGCGGTTGCGTTTTGCAAAAGCCGTCCTGCTCATCCTGGACAAGGGGACGGACGCGCGGCTGGTGGGCGCCTCGGCGTATCTCGTGCCCGTGGACGCCCGGACCGAGCCGCCGGTCATCCTCACGGAGCCGGGGGAGGAGTATCGGGACGACGCGCGGCCCGGCGCGATGATCATCGGCATGGACCGCACGCCCAAGGGCCGCCTCTGGGGATGTTGGACGGGCACGGGCGACAAGCCGGACACCTATTTCATCCTCGCCACGAGCGATGACGACGGCGCCACATGGTCCAAGCCGCGCGTGGTGGTGGGCGCGCTCGACCCGACCGGCAAGCGGCAGCGGGGTGCGCTCGTGGGGAATCTCTGGACCGATCCGCTGGGCCGGCTCTGGCTGTTCTTCGATCAGGCGACTGTCGGCGTTCCCGGGCCGCGGGCGGATTGGTATATCCGTTGCGACAATCCCGATGCGGACAAGCCCGTGTGGTCGAAGGCGGTCTGTTTTTCCGACGAGGGATGCACGTTGAACAAACCGACGGTCCTCAAGAACGGGGACTGGCTGCTGCCGGTGTCGAAGTGGGCGGACAAGACGGCCTGGGTGTTCGTCTCGACCGACCGGGGCGCATCATGGAAACCGCGCGGCAGCGTGAAGTTCCCGGACTGGAATTTCGACGAGCACATGATGGTCGAGTTGCAGGATGGCCGCTTGTGGATGCTGGCGCGGACGGGCGGAAACCCGTATGAGACCTTCTCGACCGACCAGGGCGCGACGTGGAGCGAGCCGAAACCCGCCGCGACGGTGCAGAACGTCAATGCGCGCTTCTTCCTCCGGCGGCTGGCCTCGGGGCGAATCCTGCTGGTGAAGAACGGCCCGCCGACGGAGCGGATCGCCAAGCGTTCGCACCTGTCGGCGTACCTCTCCGACGACGACGGCAGGACGTGGAAGGGCGGCCTGCTCCTCGATGAACGCGCGTCGGTGTCGTATCCCGACGGGTTCCAGGCGCCCGACGGCCTCATCCACATCCTGTATGACTGGAACCGGCATCACGAGGCGGAGATCCTGCTGGCGAAGTTCCGCGAGGAGGACGTGCTGGCGGGCAAGCTCGTGTCGCCCGGCGCGAAACTGCGGATGCTGGCCAACAAGGCGACCGGCCCGAAGCCGGTCCTCTACAACGGCATCGAGCTGCCTTACGAGTGGCCGCCGCGGCATCTGGATCCCGCGTCCACCGACCCGATGCCCGTGGCGTACATGCACCGGATCCCGAAGACCATCCCGATCGACGTCGGCCGGCAGTTGTTTGTGGATGACTTCCTGATTGAGAAAACCGACATGAAGCGGACGTATCACCAGGCGAAGAAATTCGAGGGCAATCCGGTCTTCAAGGCCGAGACCCCGCGCGAACTCGCCGCGTCGAAGGAGGGCGAAGCGGGCGAGGAGGCGACGGTGTTCACCGGCCAGGGCGGCGTGTTCTGGGATCCGGCGGAGAAACATTTCAAGATGTTCCATGTTGCCGGCTGGCGCGGGCCGATGTCGCTGGCCACCAGCACCGATCTGAAACACTGGACCCGCCAGGGCCCGTTATTGAAGGAGGGACTTCGCTGGACCGGGCCGAAGCTGGTCACGGGCGGCTCGGACAACTGTTTCTGGCTCGACCTCAACGCGAAGAGTCCCGCGGAGCGCATCAAGTTCCTGACCTGTTGGGCGCACGTCCCGAAACAGTTTCACGCGCCGGGGTTCAACCACACGTTGCACGTCAGCGACGGGCGCACGTGGTCCGACGGTGTGCCGACCGACATCGCTGCGGACGATTACTGCTCGTTCTTCTACAACCCGTTCCGGCAGAAGTGGTGTTTCAGCGTCAAGATGGGGACCGTGCGCGGCCGCAGCCGGTATTATCTGGAAAGCGACGAGTTCCTGAAGGGGGCGGACTGGTCGAAGGCGGTCTATTGGACCAACGCCGACCGGCTCGATGCGCCGGAGCTGGCGGGACGTTATCCCGGCGCGGGCGAAGCGCCGCAGCTCTACAGCCTCAACGCCGTGGCGTACGAGAGCCTCCTGATCGGCATGCACTACATCCACCGCGGGCCGCGCAACGAGATTTGCGACCAGGGCCGCTTCCCGAAGCTCATTGACCTCGAACTCGGTTTCAGCCGCGACGGTTTCCACTGGCACCGCCCGGACCGGCGCGGGTTTATCGTGGGCTCGCGCACGGAGGGGACATGGGACCGCGCATATTTGCACGGCGCGGCGGGTGTGTGCGTGGTCCTGGACGACCATCTCGTCTTTCCCTACACGGGCACGTCGGGCATCGCTCCCAGCGGCAAGCGCGGCATGTACACGGGCGCCAGCATCGGCCTCGCCACGCTGCGCCGCGACGGCTTCGCGTCGATGGATGCCGGCGAAAAACCGGTGACCCTGACGACGCGCCCGGTCAAGTTCAGCGGCGAGCATCTCTTCGTGAATTTCGATGCGCCGCAGGGCGAGCTGCGGGTGGAGGTGCTGACCCTCGACGGCCGGAACTACGGCCCGTTCACCGCGGACAAGTGCGTGCCGCTTCGCGGCGACAGCACGCGCCAGCGTGTGACCTGGCGTGGGGTGGAGAACCTCGCCCGCGCGAGCGGCAAGAACGTGCGGTTGCGGTTCACGCTGACCCGGGGATCGCTCTATTCATTCTGGGTGACGTCCGACCCGAAGGGGGCGAGCCACGGATACGTCGGCGCGGGTGGGCCGGGCTACCAGGGCACGGTTGACGCGCCTTGAGAGGGGACTGAAATCCGCCTCGCGGGATTTGGGGTCCTCGACGGGGATTGGGCCGCGCGTTTTCCTTTCGGCGGCGCTTCTTTTCTCTGGACTCCGCGCCGCGGTTGTTGTGAAATCCGCGCACCCGGAGAGCCATGAGACTTCCGGGCAAACAAGGGACGAAGACACGATGAACAGAAGCTTGAAGTTGGTGGTAGTGACAGTCGCCGTGGCGGTGTTCGCGCTGGTGGCGGGTAATTCGGTGAATGCCAAGCCCAGTTTTGTGAAGGGCGCCTCCTGCAAGACGTGCCACGAAGCCAAGCCGGCCAAGAAGGACAATGTCAATGCCAAGGCCGCTGCGATGATGAAGAAGTACAAGGCGGAAGAGTGCCAGAACTGCCATAGCTGGGAAGATGGCAAGTTCGTCACCAAGAAGAAGTAGTCGTCGTTGCTTCTTCGTTCCATCCCGGCGTTTCCCCACCGGCTGTTCGGGGCCAATGCTGTGGTGATGCAGTCGGCGGACGATGTCTCGGGATGACCGGGGCGCGCTGCCCAACGTAGTTTCAGGGCCATGCCAGTGAGAATCTGGCATGGCCCTCTTTTTTGGGCGTCCGGCGGACGACAGGGCGGGACGGTTTCCTGTTTGTGCGGGCGCCGGGGAGCTGTTAGCCTGCGGGCGTTGTTCGGGCCGACTTGTGAGGCTGGCCGTTGGATGAGGTGCAGGGCATGACATCGCTCGTGGGAACAACGTTCGCCGGATACCCAAAGGTCATTTGCGGAGTCTGGGCATGTTGAATGCCATGTTGACCATCAAAAAAGATACACGGTGGCACGGATGGATTCTCCCGCTCGTGTTTTTTGGTGTCGTGCTGTTTGGAACTGCA
>CAZAAF010000489.1:0-4022 GCA_964482575.1 uncultured Verrucomicrobiota bacterium
TGTCCGACAAACTCCAGTCGGTTTTCAAAAACCTCCGCGGTTTTGGCAAGCTGACCGAGAAGAACATCGCCGACGCCCTGCGCGAGGTGCGCATGGCGTTGCTCGAAGCCGACGTCAACTACAAGGTCGCGAAGGACTTCATCGAGTCGGTCAAGACCAAGGCCGTCGGCCAGGCTGTCCTCGACAGCGTCACCCCCGGCCAGCAGGTCATCAAGATCATCTTCGACGAACTGGTGGCGTTGATGGGCGCGCAGCAGGCGGGGTTGGACCTGAGCCGGTCGCCATCGGTGATCCTCCTTTGCGGCCTGCACGGCTGCGGCAAGACCACCACCTCGGCCAAACTGGCCCGCCTCTTGACGAAGCAGGGGCACCGTCCGTTGCTGGCCGCGTGCGACGTGTACCGTCCCGCCGCCGTCATCCAGCTCCAGACCCTCGGCAAGCAGCTCGACATCCCCGTCCATGCCGTCCCCGGCGAGACGGATGTTCTGAAGATTGCCCGCGGGGCGATGGAGGCGGCCGCAGCGCAGGGGAGAAATGTGGTCATTTTTGACACCGCCGGCCGGTTGCAGATTGACGAGCCCCTGGTGCAGGAACTGGTGCGGCTCAAGGAGGCGGTGGATCCCCGGGAAATCCTTCTCGTGGCCGACGCCGCCACCGGCCAGCAGGCGGTGGACATCGCTGCGCGGTTCAATACCGCCCTGGGGCTGACCGGCATCATTTTGACCAAGCTCGACGGCGACACCCGTGGCGGCGCGGCGCTTTCCATGCGGGCGGTGAGCGGAAAACCCATCAAATTGATGGGGGTGGGCGAAAAACTGGAGGATGTGGAGCCGTTTTACCCCGACCGGAGGGCCTCCCGGATTCTCGGCATGGGGGACGTGGTGAGCCTCGTGGAGAAGGCCCAGGCGACGTTTGACGAGGCGGAAGCCGAGAAAATGCAGGAAAAACTGCGCAAAGCCGATGTGAATCTGGAGGATTTCCTCACCCAGATGCAGCAGTTTAAAAAAATGGGCCCCCTTGAGAATGTGCTTGGCATGTTGCCCGGTATGAGTAACATACGCGACCTTTCGGTTGAGCAAAAACAGCTCAAGCGTATGGAGGCGATCATCCAGTCGATGACGCCTGCCGAACGCCGGCGGCCTGAAGTCATTGATGGCCACCGGCGCCAACGCATTGCCCGCGGCAGCGGCACGACCGTTGCCGACGTGAATCAGTTGTTGAAGCAGTTCTGGGCAATGAAGAACCTAATGAAGCAAATGCCACGGCTTGGCCGTAAAATGGCCAAGATGGGTGGCTTTAAACTTCCGGCGCGTTGAGCGCCGGTCAGGAGACGTGAAATGGCAGCAGCGATTCGGTTAACGCGGATTGGTGGCAAAAACGACCCATGCTATCGCGTGGTGATCGCGCACAAGCGCGATCCCCGGGATGGCAAGAGCAACGAACAAATTCGCACCTACGAACCGCGCAAGAAAGAAAATACGTGTTCGTTGAACATGGAGCGCGTGGAGTACTGGCTGCGCTGTGGCGCCCAGCCCACGGAGACGGTGGCGAACCTGATCCGCACGGCGCGCAAGCAGGCCGCCGCCGCGGCAGCCGCGGCAGCCGCGCCGGCCCCCGCGCCCGCCGCGGAAGCCAAGACCGCTTAAAGACCACGGTTTTTACCGTGGTTGAGCGATGCCCCATGAAAGAGTTTGTGGAGTACGTGACCCGCGCGCTGGTGGATAACCCCGCCAGCGTCCAGGTCATCGAGACGGAGCGCAACGGCACGCGGGTCCTGGACCTGACCGTCGATCCGTCGGATTTTGGCAAGGTCATTGGCAAGCAGGGCCGCGTGTGCGCCGCCATCCGCTCCTTGTTGAGCTGTGCGGCGGGCAAACTCGGCCAGCGCGTGGTTTTGAACATTGTGGAGCCGCCCGGTGGGCGGCGGCCCGCGGGTGAGGAACAGAGCGCGGAGGCGCAGCCCGCGGCAGGTGAGGAGCCGTCGTGACGAGTGAGGAGTGACGAGCGACGGGCAGCGGCGCCGCTCACTCGTCACTCGTCACTCCTCACTCGCCATGAAGTTCGACATCCTGACCATTCTCCCGGAGATGCTGCGCGGCCCGCTGGACGAGAGCATCCTGAAGCGGGCGCAGGAGAAGAAGCTCGTGGAGATTTGCGTGCGCAACCTGCGGGATTGGACGCACGACAAGCACCGCACGACGGACGACCGGCCGTTCGGCGGTGGACCCGGCATGGTCATGAAGCCGGAACCGATCTTTGAAGCAGTGGACGAATTGAAACGCGGCAGCCCGGAGGCGTGGGTGGTCATGCTCACGCCCCAGGGACGGCGGTTCGACCAGCCGGCGGCACAGGCCCTGGCAGTCCGGCCGCACGTGATCATGATTTGCGGCCATTACGAGGGCGTGGACGAGCGGGTGCTCGAGGCGCTGGTGGACGAGGAAATCTCCATCGGTGACTACGTCTTGACTAATGGCGCATTGGCCGCCATGGTGGTAGTGGATGCCACGGCGCGGCTGGTGCCGGGGGTGTTGGGCCACGCCGACAGTGCGAAGGACGAATCCTTCAGCAACGGCGGCCTCGAATACCCGCAATACACTCGGCCGGCGGAGTTTAGAGGCATGACGGTGCCGGAGACATTGCTGTCCGGCGACCATGCGGCCATCGCCAAGTGGCGCGAGGAGCAGAGCCGCCAGCGTACGCGCCGGCGGCGGCCGGATTTGTTGAAGGACGGAAAAACACTGTAGCGGCGGTGTATTTACGCCGGCAAACAGTTTTAAACGCTAGGGAGTTAACGGAGCAGGCAACATGAACATCATTGAAGCCATTACGCAGGAACAACTGAAGAAGGACCGCGGCAATTTCAACGTTGGCGACAGCGTTCGCGTCCACACGAAGGTCATCGAAGGCGACAAGGAACGCATCCAGATTTTTGCCGGTGTGGTCATCGGCCGCCGCGGCCATGGCATCAGTGAGACTTTCACCGTGCGCCGCATCAGCTACGGCGAGGGTGTCGAGCGTATTTTCCCGATCCATTCGCCGCGCCTCGAGAAGATCGAGGTCGAGCGCGAGGGTTCCACCCGCCGCGCCAAGCTGAACTACCTCCGCGGCCGCAAAGGCAAGCAGGCGCTGGCGGTCGATGAGAAGTTGATGACCGCCGAACAGGCCGCCGCCCGCCCCAAGGCCGCCAAGGCCGCCAAGCCCGCCGAGGCGAAGCCGGTCGAGGCCAAGGCGGAAGCCAAGCCCGCCGAAGCCCCCACGGCGGCGAAGTAGGACGATCTGACGAACGTAGAGCGCGGAGGGTGGAGCGTTGAGCGTGAATCGCGACTCAAGCCCACCCTCCGATGCTTTAGTACCCGGGCGCTCGCAGTTCCAAACACACTTCACGCTTCACTTGGTTGTTTCGGAGGAACGGACTTGAAAGTTCGTTCTACGTCGGGGAAGGTGCAACACCGTAGAACAGACTTTCCAGTCCGTTCAGTCAATCGGCAGACGGCTTGACATGAGTTCCGACGGCACAAAGCCCTCGACGCCCCGCGCCCCGCGCAGGACGCGGCAAACTGCGTTTCCGACGCCTCTCGCTCCACCCACGGCACCGTCCGCCGCATCCTCCGCCCAACGCCCCACGCTTCACGCTCCACGCTCCACGCCCAACGTTCCTCACGACGCTCCACGCTCCGCGTCCGACTACCGTCCCAGCTTCCGCTACGAGCGCGCGGCGGTTCGCAACGGCGCGCGCTTTGTCGCTGGCGTGGATGAGGCGGGGCGGGGACCGCTGGCCGGGCCGGTCGTGGCCGCGGCGGTGATCCTGCCCGATGGATACAAGCTCCCCGGCCTCAACGATTCCAAGCAGCTCACTGCCGAACAGCGCGAGTTCTTCTTCGAGATGCTGACCAAGGACCCGACCGTCCGCTTCGGCGTCGGCATCGTGGACGCCGAGTGGATTGACCGGATCAACATCCTCCAGGCCACTCACCGCGCCATGGGCGAGGCGTTGCGCCGCCTGCCCGTCCGGCCGGACCATG
>CAZAAF010000490.1:0-4015 GCA_964482575.1 uncultured Verrucomicrobiota bacterium
GGTTGGCGGTGTGCCGGTGGGCCGGGTGTCGGGGATGAGTGTGGGCGCCCTGATGTTGGCCACGCTGGCGCTGCTGGCCCAGATGCCTCCCATGGGGCGGTGGCGCGGATTCCGGCAACTGGCGGCGGGGCTGGCTTTGTTGGTGATGGTACTGGGGCTGATGGCCGTCATCGGATATGCCGTGGGAGCCCCCATTCTCCACGACACCGGAATGGTCCCCATGGCCCTGGCGACGGCGGTCAGCCTGATATTCCTGGGCACGGGCCTCTTGTTTGCGGCAGGGCTGGATCGCTGGCCGCTGCAAATGGTGTTTGACCACACGATGGCGATGATGCCGTCGCGGCGCAGCGTCGGTCTGGCCCTGCTGGCGGCGTTGATGTCGATTGTCATGGCCATTGCCATTGCCGGTTTCTTCTTCCTTAAGCACTTGGACAGCATGGCACGCAAGAACGCGATCGCCGATATGAACGCCATCGCGGATTTGAAAGTGCAGGAGATCGTGAACTGGCGGGCGGAACGCCTTGGGGATGCCCGCGCCTGGCTGCTGAACCCTTTCATGGCTGAAACGGTGGGCCGTTTCATCCGGGGGGGCGTGGACAACAGCTCGCCCGGGCAACTGACCCAGTGGCTGGACACCCTGAGGGAGCACAACCAGGCTTTGTGCGTGACGCTGGTGGATGCCAGGGGCCGTGTGCTTCTGACTTCGCCCGAGGGACGGGCCGATGTCAACCAGGTGGGAGTGTTCTATGCGCGGCAGGCCATGCAGTCAAAGGAAGTGGTCATGTCCGACCTGCATCGCGGGCGGTCGAGCAAAGAAATCCATCTCAACCTGGCGTTGCCGATCCTGTCGCCGGCAGGAGGCCCCGCCATCGGTGCCATCAACATCGAAGTGGACCCGGAACGGTTCTTGTATCCGCTGCTGCGGACCTGGCCGACACCGAGCCTTTCGGCGGAAGCGCTGTTGGTGCGGCGGGAGAGCAACGACGTGGTGTTCCTGAACGAGTTGCGCCATCGGGAAGACGCCGCCCTCAGGCTGCGCACGCCCGTCAGCCAGAAGGAATCGCCGGCGGCGATGGCCGTGCGGGGGGAGTTGGGCCAGGTGGAGGGGGTGGACTACCGTGGCAAGCCGGTGCTGGCCGCCATCCGTTCCGTGCCCGGCACCCCGTGGTTCATGGTGGCGAAGGAGGACCAGAGCGAAATCTACGCGGAATTGCGGCAGCAGACCGAGGTGGTCTGGGGCGGCATGGGGTTGCTGGCGGCCGTGGCCTGCCTCAGTGTGGCGCTGCTCTGGCGCCGGCACGATGCGAGTGTGTTGCGGCATCAGTTGTGGATGGAACAGGATCGCCTGGCGATGGCCCAGCGCGTCGAGCACCTGATGAAGAATGCCAACGACATCATCCTGTTGACCGACCAGGACTGGAAGATCGTCGAGGCCAATGACCGCGCGGTGGAAAGCTACGGCTATTCCCGGGCGGAGTTGCTGCAGATGCGGCTGATGGACCTGCGCGCGCCGGAAGCCCGGGGCAATGTGGCGCAGCAGATCTGGCGGCTGGAACGCGACAGCACGGCGATGTTTGAAACGATCCACCGGCGCAAGGACGGGTCGACGTTTCCGGTGGAGAGCAGCGACCGGTTTGTGGATGTGGGCGGCGTCCTTTGCGGCCTGGCCATCATCCGCGACATCACCCAGCGCAAGGAGGCGGAAGATGCGGCGCGACAGAGCGCGGAAAAATACCGGTTCCTTTTTGAGAACATGTTGAACGGGTTTGCCTTCTGCCGGATGCTGTATGAGGAAAACCGGCCGCCCGACTTCGTTTTCCTGGCGGTCAACGACGCCTTTGAACGGCTGACCGGTTTGAAGAGTGTCGTCGGACGGAAGATTTCCGAGGTCCTTCCCGCGTTCCGCGAGGCCGACGCCCGGCTGTTTGCTGCCTATGAACACGTGGCCTCCACGGGCATCCCGGAGCAGTTCGAGGTGTATGTGGAGGCGTTGCATGACTGGTTCGCGATCGCGGTGTACAGCCCCCTCAAGGATCATTTCGTCTTCGTGTTCGATGTCATCACCGCGCGCAAGCGCATGGAGGAGGAGCGCGACATCACGATGCAGATGCTCCGGCTCTTTAATGGCGTCAGCAACTTGCGCGAGTTGCTGGGGGATGTCTCGCGGTTGCTGAAGGAGTGGCTGGCGTGCGATGCTGTGGGCATCCGGTTGCGCGAGGGGGAGGATTACCCCTATTTTGAGGCGCGGGGATTCCCGCCGGAATTCGTCCGGCTGGAGAATCATCTCTGCGGGCGTGACGCGACGGGCCAGACGCTGGGGGAACCGGATGGCCGTCCGATGATGGAATGCATGTGCGGCCACGTGTTGAGCGGACGCTACGATCTGGAAAAGCCCTTCTTCACGCCGCGCGGCAGTTTCTGGACGAACTCCACCACGGCGATGCTGGCCTCGGCCCCGGAGGTCTGCGGGCGCAATCAGTGCAATCGCTCAGGGTACGAATCCGTGGCGTTGATCGCGTTGCGCACGGGCCAGGTCGTGTGCGGTTTGTTGCAGATCAACCACAGGCGCCAGGGATTTTTCACGCCGGAGCGTGTGGTGCTGTTGGAGCGGCTCGCGAGCAATCTGGCGGAAGCCATCGCCCATCGCCAGGTACAGCAGGAACTGCGGGACAGCGAGGAACGCTACCGCCGGTTGGTGGAATCCTCCCCGGACGGCATCTTTATCGCCACGGACCAGAAGTTTGGCTACATCAACGCGGCCGGGCTCAAACTGTTTGGCGCAGTGCATCCGGACCAAGTGCTTGGCAAGTCCGTCCTGGATTTCGTCCATCCGGACTTCCGGCGGACGGTCCGGGAACGGTGGGACACCATCGAAAACGGCGGGGAGAAGGTTCCCATCATCGAGGAACAGTACCTGCGCCTGGACGGCAGCGTGGTGGATGTGGAAGTGGGCGCCACCCAGTTCGTTGTCGGCGGCAAGCGCGGCGCCCAGGTCGTCGTGCGCGACATCAGCGCGCGCAAGCAGGTGGAGGTGGCCCTGCGGGAGAGCGAGGAGAAATTCCGGTCGCTGGTGGAAACCGCGCCCGAGCCCATCCATATCCAGACCAACGGTTGTTTCGCCTATGTGAACGCCGCCGCGTTACGCCTCTTTGGCGCCTCGGCACCGGAGGCGTTGATTGGCCAGCCGGTGACGGAACGCATCCATCCGGATTTCCGCAACCGGGTTCGCGACCGCATCCAGACGTTGAATCAGGAACGCCAGCGGGTTCCCGTGCAGGACGAGGTTTATCTCAAGCTGGATGGCACGCCGGTGGATGTGGAAGTTTCGGCCATGCCCTTCAACTACCAGGGCCAGAACGGCGCACTGGTGTTTGTCCGCGACATCACGGAGCGGAAACGGGCGGAACAGGAAATCAACACCCTTAATGCGGAACTGGAGACGCGCGTCATCCAGCGCACGGCCCAGTTGGAGGCGGCCAACAAGGAGTTGGAGGCGTTTTCCTACTCGGTCTCGCACGACCTGCGCGCGCCGCTCCGGGCCATCAGCGGCTTCACGGCCATCCTCATGGAGGATTATGCGAAATCCCTGGGCGAGGAGGGTGGACGACTGACCGGCATCATCTGCGACGAGGCCCGGCGGATGGGGCGGTTGATTGATGATTTGCTGGCCTTTTCGAGGATGGGACGGCAGAGTATGGAGCCGGTGGTGATGGATATGGGCGCTCTGGCCCGGGCGGTTTTCGGGGAATGTGTGGCCCAGGCGACGGGTCGTGAAATTGAGTTCAAGCTGCAATCGGTTCCGTTGGCCAAGGGCGATCCGGCCATGTTCCGGCAGGTCTGGATGAACCTGCTCTCGAACGCCATCAAGTACTCCCGGACGAGAAAGGTGGCGGCGATCGAGGTTGGGGGACGCTCGCAAGGCGTGGAGCATCTTTTTTATGTCAAGGACAACGGTGTGGGGTTTGACATGAAGTACGCGCACAAACTGTTCGGGGTGTTTCAACGACTGCATGGC
>CAZAAF010000491.1:0-4002 GCA_964482575.1 uncultured Verrucomicrobiota bacterium
AGCGTTTGTCTGGCCCAGGCCATCTGCTCCGCGGTCGGCCGGCGCGGGGCTATCTTCAGCTCCCGGTAGCGCGCGGCCAGGGTGACGCGGTCGCGATATGCGATGCCTGCCAGCGCCGCTTGAACCTTGGCGGCGAGATCGTCGGCCACGAAATGCATCTGCTCGTAGGGTTTCCTGGGCGGCCGGGGATGAATGAAATCGGTGTTGTTGACGTCGGCGCTGGTACCATTGGCCATCATCGCCACCATCGGCGGGTCCTGGTCGTTGCCGTGCAGGAGGCGCTCCAGTCGGGTGCAATACATGCCGTAGTAATCGGCCGAGATATCGCCGCGCGCCACGCCACCCACGTAGTGCAGCGAATACGCCGAGTACACCGCGATCAGACGTCCGCCCGGTTCGCGCACCGCCAGGATCGACACCGTGGGATCGGTTGGACCGGCGGGCTTCAGCAGGTCCGGACTGCCCGCCGGCGGATTCATCTTCACCTGGTCGGTGCCGCCAAACGGGTTATTTGGAATGGCACCCGATTTCAGGAACCAGCGGCGGTTGAATACGTGCTCCGGCGCCTGGGCCGTCGCGAAGCCGACCTCGGCCGGGCGCAACCGGTTGGCAGCGCACTTCACCCCGTCGGCGATGCGCCGGACGACGAAAAGCTGGTAGCCGTCGGGTTTCTGTGGGGACTTGAATTCCGCGCCCAGGGCGCTGGCAGCCGAATGCGTGTGAACGGCCGAAATCAATACGTTGGACGGCGGGATGCCGGTTTCCTTTTCGATGAGCTTTCTGGCCTCGATGCTCACGCTGTCGCCGATTCCCAGCAACTCCACAACCACTAGCGCCAGCTTTGTCTGCCCGTCGTCGAGCACCAGACACCGCGCGTGCAACTCGTCGTGGACGTTGACCGCCGGAATCGGCAGGAACCCGCCGATGATCGCCGTTCCCAGCGCGGGCGTGAGGTTACTTGTGGCCGCTCCCGCGAGCAGCGGCGCTTGGGGGGTATCGGCCGAGCAAGCGGCGGTGACCAATAGAAGGAACGACAGAAATATGCGCATGGTTGGTGCCGGGAGAATGAAGGCGATGGTGATTGGTTGGACTATCCAATCTGTTTTCTGCGCTTATTTGCCCCCTAAGTCAAGCCAAGGGTCTTCATTGATGCTGACTGTCATTGCCCTGCCTCCGGGAACACCCCATCCCTGACCGCCGCACGAATTCCTTGTCCGTCTCACAAATCGGACAACGGTTTTGGCAAAAGCACGGAAGCATCTTTCTTCTCCATGAGGACGGTCAGCGGCTCGACGGGTGTCACCGCAATATCCATGCGTCCGTCGCCGTGGTTGACGGTGGAGACAATGTAACGGTCCCGGCAGACGAACTGCGGATGCGGGTCGGGGTGGAGCTTCGACGGATTCTCCGGCGTGTTGTAGGCCGGGAGATTCGAGAAAAGCCAGACACCCCTGTTGAGAACACGGTTCCAGAAAGCAACCTTCCACGGCTGGCCGCGGTATCCGCGAGTGCCGCCGGGATGGTCGAACGTGACGTAACGGCGGTCCGCCGTCATCGTGGCATGCGACGCACGGAAGGGCACGAGGTTCGTCTGCTCGCCCGTTGCGAGATCGTGATACCACACGCCCCTGCCGCACCAGTAGAACCCCTTGCCGTCCGCCGTCCATTTCTCGTGCGACGCGGTGTTTTTGGCCTTCGCGGGAATCATCTGCCGCCTGCCTTTCGAAATGAGCTGGAGACGCGGATAGACGCCGTTCTCGAGAACAAGCCCCTGATGCTGGACGCCCTTTGTGTCCGTCCAGGGCACGCACTCGTAGGCGCAAAGTGCGAGATCGCCGTTGACGGGATTGAGCTGGCCGTGATTGATGTGAAACGTCTCTTCGTTCCACTTCTCCCACGTGCCCTTCCCGAGATCCACGACGCCCTGCAAGAACCGGTCATCAATGCGGAGATCAAGGAAGGCCTTCTTCCGGTCATGCGTGAGTGTGAGGTGGGTGCAGTAGCGGAAAATGGTCTTCCCCTCGGCCTTGAGCGACTCCGGAATCGCGCAGATAAAAATGTCCTTCATCGGATCGGTCTTGAGATCGCGATAGAAAAAACCGCGGTCGTTCACGCTGTACATGCGGCCCGTCGCCTGATCGATGAACGGCATCCAGCCGGGCGTATCGAGCGAGAACACTTCGTCCTTCACGAAATCCACCATGCCGAGGATGCGCTTTTCGCCGAGCTTGCCGCCGGACTGCGAAAAGAGAAGAAACCGTCCGTCGTCCGTCATCGAGTTGTGCGTGAAGTAGAAGCTCTGCTGATTTTCCGCAATCCGTGTTTCGAGAATATATGAAACGGCGCCTGAAACGGGATCCGTGTACTTGCGAAAATGCTTGGAGGTTTCAGGCGTCTGAATGCCCGAACCGGCGTTCTCTGCGAACGCATGGTTCTCGCCCCAAACACACCCGCACAACGCGCCGCACAAAACCGCCGTCCGAACCATTTTGTTCAAATTCATCATTGAGATTTCCGTTTGACCGGTCGTTCACGGCGTCCATCTGCCAATCGTTTCTGCGATTGTTCTCCCCTTGTCCGGGATTGCAACCCATTTCGCGGTCCCCCATCGCCGGTTGTCCATGAAATGGGCGGTCCGAAACCAGATCCCACGTCCCAAGCCATCGTGCAAATCGTTATTGCCGCAGCAACCTCGCCTCCGAAGGCGCCAGTTCGATGCGAGCTGAAGCCGACAGTGCTTCGCGCTTGTTCCTGCCCGCGTGCTGTGGGATACACTCCCAGTCAATTAGCCGCGGCATATTCCATGACACGCAGCGAAAGAGCTTACATTCTACGCATCGCGAAGGGAGAACAATTCGGCGAGGGGGATGAATACGTGCCGGTCACGACTTTCACCATCGAGCAATATCAGTGCGGCCTTCGAGCCGGTGACCAGGTTCGACTCAAGCACGACTTCCCGATTGAGAACGCAGACAGGTACGTCATACAAACGATTCCGCAAAACAGCATCTAGATCGTACTCACTGGCGCGGTTGAAGACCCAGACTGCGTCTGGCTGGAGGATCCAAACGGCCAGCTCCACTCATGGGACGATGACGAGACCATCTTCGCGACATTTGATAAAGTCATAGCCTAATACCTCCCAAACTCCAGCCCGGCCTCGATGAAGGCGCGGTAGTTGGCTTCGGTCTTGGGATTGAGCGGGAGATTGATGGGGGCGGCGGTGGGCATGAGGACGAAACCGCCGCCTTCCTTGGCCTGATCCATGACACGACGGACTTCGGCACGTATTTCTTCCGGAGTGTCCTGTTCCAGCCGCTTGAGGGCGAAGTTCCCCCAGACGGAAACGCCGCGGGCGTGGCAGCGGCGTTTGACCTCGTCGAGCGGGATGTCCCCGTCCGGCGGGGCCTCGCAGGGATCGAGCGCGTCACAACCCGTGTCGAGAATCATGTCGAGAACGCGGGCAATCTTGCCGTGGCTGTGGACGCGGACCTTGCCGCCCCGTTCGTGGATGAGGTTCACCATGTTGCGCACATGCGGCAGGACGAATCGCTCGAAGAACGACGGCGGCAGATACGGCGGGGTGAAATACTCCGGGCCAACGATGCGGTAAAGGTCCACCACGCAGCAATCGAGCTGGCGGCGGAGATTTTCCATGACCCGCTCGGCGAGGATGGCGACGGTGCGGGCGAAATGATCGGTCTCCTCGAACGCCCAGACCATGTAATCCTGAAACGCCATGAGGTCGGCGGCGAGATAGGCGGGATCGCCGATGGAGGCCATGAGGAGGCCGTCACTCCCCAGTTCGACACGGACGCGAAGGAGGTCGGACGCATCGTAGTCGGCGGGCTGGTACGGGACACTGAGCGCCTTGTCCACATCGGCCACGCTCTTGCACCAATGCTCGATCTGCCAGGTGGTGTACACGTCCGGTTTGACCTGGGAGACCGATTGCAAATCCCCGAGCGGCGTGTGGCAGATGCGCGTGGTGCGCTCATACTC
>CAZAAF010000492.1:0-994 GCA_964482575.1 uncultured Verrucomicrobiota bacterium
ACTCCGATAAAAAAAAACATCAACCCTGAAAGAGGTTGAATCCAAAGTGCGCCACTGCCTTGCTCCATGATTGAACTCCCTCCCTTTTTCTGTTCGACTGCCTTCCATGAGATCCCTTGTCCTCCTTGCGGTTGTCCTGGCGCAAACGGTGGCGCTTGGCGATGACGCGCAATCCATTTCCACCCAATCGAAATCCACGCCATCCCCCCTCATCCTGGCCGACCGGCAGTTCTATACCAAGGGCAGCTTCATCGCCTATGCGGCGCCGTGGTCCACCTATGGCGGGACCGGCGCGGCGCTCAAACACGGGAAGGATTTCGTGGATGAAATCGCGGTCCAGCCGGACACGTTCCCGGCGAACAGCGAGTTCACGTGGCACTGGCCCTTGAGGCCGTCGAAGAGCACGGGCGTTTATGGCTACAACGCCCTGTCGTTCGGCAACTATGACGACGGCACACCGCAGACGCCGGTGGCCCCGCTCCAGGTGAAGGCGATCGGCGCGCTGGTGGAGACCTTCCGCTTCGAGATGGCGCGCCCGGCGGGGGATTTTAATGTGCTGACGGAGTTTTACCTGACGAAGAAGCCCGCCGGAGAAAAAATCTGCGAAATCGGGTTCTTCCCGCGCCCGGCCAAATCGGCGATGGAGTTCGCGGCCGCCGGCGAGCAGCTCGGCACGTTCACCGAGGCCACCGGTCGGGCATGGAAGGTAGCCGTGCAAAAGGCGCCGGCCGGGGCGTATTACATGTTCATCCCGCCGTCGGAGGTCCTCTCGGGTTCGATTGATTTCAAAGCCGCCCTCGAATTCCTGCGGGCCAGGGGACGGGTGACGGGCGAGGAATGGTTCAACGGTCTCGCCTTCGGCGTCGAACCCGTCGCAGGGTCCGGCTCGCTCAAGGTGCTGAGCCTGTCCGTCACGTACAAGTGATGCGGCATCAACTGTAGCGGCGGTCTATGTCCGCCGGGGCTGAATCACGCTTTAGGGGGTCCTAGACCC
>CAZAAF010000492.1:1004-3997 GCA_964482575.1 uncultured Verrucomicrobiota bacterium
ATTGCCGCGCGTTTAATAAACCTGTTTGGGGGGGCTAATCCCCCCCCGCTACAGCTAATGGTAGGGCCGGACCGCCGGGCCGGCCGAAATCACAAGGATGCGGCGCGTAAAAACCACGCAACATCCAATCCCAAAGGCATTGATTCAACCCCTTCAGGGTTGATCGCCTTTTCATTGTGTTTCCCAGGGTAGGCCGGAGGACCGGCCAACCCTGGGCTGAATGATTGTTATCCTTTCAGGATAACCTGCATCATGTGTCGTCTACTCCTCTCACATCGGTTTTCGATCCAGGAAGAAAACGCAAAACTGAAACGCGTCCTCAATCCCGAAGGGATTGAAATCACTCAGCCCGGGGTTGGCCGGTTCACGTGAAACGTGACAAGTCTCCGGCCCACTCCGGGTATCCGACAAATCAATGACTTCAACCTGCAGGAGGTTGAATCCATTGCCTTCGATTGGACAAATGATTCAACCCTTTCAGGATACCCCGCATCATGCAGTCCTCCATTCCACTCACATCGGTTTTCGATCCGGGAAGAAAGCTCAAAACTGAAACGCGTCCTCAATCCCGAAGGGATTGAAATCACTCAGCCCGGGGTTGGCCGATCCTCCGGCCTACCCCGGGTACTCAATAAACAATGATTTCTACCCTGAAAGGGTTGAATCCTCCCCCGCCACGGTTCATCATTCGCCCCATGGCGCAGTCGCTCGCCAAGATCCTGGTGCATGCGGTCTTCTCGACCAAAGAACGCCGGCCGTTCCTGCGCGACAAACCTCTCCGCGACGAACTGCACCATTACCTCGGCGGTATTCTCGCCAACATCGATTGCCAGCCCCTCATCATCGGCGGCACGGAAGACCACATTCACTTCCTCTGCGCGTTGTCGCGCACGCACGATGCGTCTTCCGTGATCAAGGAGGTGAAACGCGGATCGTCATTGTGGTTGAAGGCGAAGGGACCCGGTTGGGCGGATTTCGCATGGCAGAACGGCTACGGAATTTTCTCGATCGGGTTTTCCCAAATCGAAACCGTGCGGCATTACATCGCCGGGCAGGAGGAGCATCACCGGAAGATGTCGTTTCAGGATGAATTGCGCGAGTTGTTGCGGCGGTATGCGGTGGGTTTCGACGAGCGATACGTGTGGGATTGATTCTACCCTTTCAGGGTAGATGGATTGATCGTTCGTTAACCCAGGGTAGCGCGCGGCGCGCAACCCTGGGCTGAGCGATTGTTATCCTTTCAGGATAACCCGCGAGCGGCGGTCTATGACCGTCGGTCATCAATCACGATTTCGGCGGTCATAGACCGTCGCTACAAAATTGTTGCCTTCGGTATTTCGTCTCCCCCTACGGCGCGCGCTTCAACCCCTCCCACTTCACCACCCACGAACCGTCATCCGGGAAACCGGGCGCGGGTTTGTCGGGCGCGCCATCCCATCCCGCCGCCATCATCGCCACGGCGTAGAGCAACCCGCCGTTGCCCGGCAGGTACGGGCACGGCCCGCCGACATTGATGCCGCGCTCGTCGAAACGGTTGCGCGCGCTTTCCTTCAACAATGCTTCCACCGCGATGCGCGGCTCGCCGACGCGCGCGGCGGCCATCGCCATCCACGGGCAATCCCAGCCCCACGTGCGGTCCCACGCCCACGTCGTCCAGACCTTCAGCACCGTGCGATGCGCCGTCGCCGCATCCACGCCCTCGATCGGCGGCAACATGCCGAGCACGCCGACCGGGTCGGGATGTTCCCACGCGCGCTTGGTGTAGGTATCGTGCCACTCGGCGGAATGGATGAACACGCCGTCATCCACCGGCAACGGCGCCAGATGCCGCCGCACCTCGTCCCAGAGCGGCTCGCGCGGCATCCCCAGCCGCTCGCGCCATCGCTGCGCCGCATCCAGACCCCACCGCCAGTACGCCAGGTCGAACACCGTGTCCCGCGTCACCCCCTGCTCGCTCGGCGGCATCGCCGGCACCAGCGAATACAACCCCGTGGCCGCGTCGCGCGCCGGGTAATCCGCCATGTGCTCCGCCGTGCCGAACACGATGTCGCGCCATTTCTCCAGCGTCGCGCGTGTCGGTCGCAGCCGGTATTCCAGTTCGGCGAAAAAGATCGGGTGCGGCTGTTTCCAGAGCAGCACCTGGTTGCCGACCCACGGCGCGCTCCGGCCCTCGGGCCCGACCGACTTCGGCCATTTCAGCCCGCGATACCCGAGCTGCCCCGCCAGCGCGCGCGCCGCCGGCATGAACCGCCGGTAACACCCCAGCGCCCGGTCCGCGCGCTCCCACCGGTCCCACAACGCGAAGTGCGCCAGATGCCACCAGACCATCTCCATGTGGAACTGGCCGCGCCACGGGTCGATGCCCAGCAGCGCCGTCTCCGCCGGCGGCCAGCTCCCCGAGGATTGCGCCGCGGTGTGATACTGCGAGAGCACGATCCGCCGCTCCAGCTCGCGCCAGCGCGGGTCCTGGCTCGCCGAGAGATCCACCGCCGCGCCGCCCGTCCAGAATTTCTCCCAACCCGCCGCCGCGGCCTTTCGCGTTTCCTCGAACGACGGCAGCGCCGCCGGCAGCGGCTCGCGGCCGAACGCGCACACCAGCTCGATGCATCCCGCGCCGCGCGCGTTGAACCGGAAGAGATGGCTCCCCGCCGGCGCCTCCGTCAACGTCCCGCCCGCCGTCCACGCCAGCGCCACGTGATAGCGCGCGTCGTCCGCCTGCCGCTCGAAATGGACGCGGGTCGCGCCCGTGCGCGTCACGGTGGTGCGATGCGCCGCCGCGTTCTTGAAATCGCCCACCCACGCCTCGCTCCGCAGCGACGGGTACGGGAAATCCAGCGCCACCTCCAGGTCGCCGCGCCCCACCAGCGCCGAGTCGATCCTCACCGCCACGGCATCGAGCGCCGGATGCACGCACGTCTGCACGCGCACCTCGCTCCCGCCCAGGGTGAACCGCGACGTTTGCGCGCCCGCCCACAAATCAAGCGTCCGCGACA
>CAZAAF010000493.1:0-3990 GCA_964482575.1 uncultured Verrucomicrobiota bacterium
ACGTCGCCAAAGTCGAGCTGGCCCTCGGCGAGGGCAAGACCCAGGTGGACCGCCGCGAGGACATCAAGCGCCGCACCGCCGAGCGCGAGATGTCTCAGGCCATGAGCCGCGCCTTCAAGGGCAAAAAATAAGCGGAAGCAGGCAGAGAACCCACGGGGAAGCCGCGGCAGGGGAAGACACAAGGGATTCGAGGTTTTCGCGTCTTCGCTGTTCCCCTGCGCTCCCTTTGTGACCGTGCCGCGTGTGGATTTACAGCACGATTTCGCCGACGATCTTCTCCACCAGGTCCGTCAGCGTCACCACCCCCAGCGGACGCTGTTTGACGTCCACCACCACCGCCATCGGCCCGCGGACGCCGCGCAACCGCGCCAGCGCGCGGTCCAGCGGTTCGGCACTGTCCACCGTCACCGCCGGCTGGCAGAAATCCGCCGCCGTCCGGGCGGCCGCATCGCCCTCGTGGAAAAGGATGTCATAGACGTTGACGACGCCCGCCAGCCGGCCGGTGGCATCGAGCACCGGCAGCAGGGTGACCTGGCGCTCGCGCGCCTGGCGCAACACCTCGGCGGTGGATGTCTGCGGCGTGACGGCCAGCACCTGCACCATGGGCACCATCACGTCGCGCACGGGCGTGGCACACATCTCGAACACGCCCCCGATCATTTTGCGCTGCTCCGTATCCGGCTGGCTGGCCAGTTCGCCCTCGCGGGCGATCAGGATGAGTTCCTCGCGGCTCACAAACAGTTCCTTGCGGGCGCGCTCAAGTCCGGCCAGCTTCATGAAGGCCGCCGCCATCCATCGGAACGCCAGCGTCAGCGGGGTCATGGCCACCGCGCACCAGCGGAAGGGCCGGGCCAGCATCATGCTCAGCTTGAAAGGATAGAGCCGGAACAGCGACTTCGGCATGAGTTCGCCGACAATCAGCAGTACCAGCACCGTCAGCACGATCACCAGCGGCACGCCGAGGCCCGGCGGAAGCGACCATTGGCGCAACGCGGCCTGCATCGCGATGACCGTGACGGTGACATTGACGAGGTTGTTGCCCACCAGCACCGTCGTCAGCAACAACTCCGGCCGGTCCACGTATTGCTGGAGAATCAGCGCGCGTGCATCCTTCCGCCGGGCGCGGTCGCGCAGGCGGATTTTGTTGAGCGACAGCAGGCCCGTTTCGATGCCGGAGAAGAAAAACGACATCGCCACGCAGACCAGCAGCAGCAGGATCTCGATCGTGCTCATGCGCCGGCCTCCGTGCGGTCCATCCGCAGTTCGGCAATCCGGTTCTTGGCGACGCGCTCGACCGTGAACTGCATCTTGCCGAGGCGGACCTGCGCGCCGGGCCGCGGGATGCCGCCCAGCCGCGTGGCCACCAGCCCGCCCACCGTGTCCACCCCCACGCACGACAGCCGCAAATCCAGCCGTTCGTTGAGATCGTCCAGCCGCATCTCGCCGCGGACCATCCACGTGTGCTCCGACAACGGCCGGAGATCCTGTTCCGGCTGGCGGAACTCGCCGGCCATGTCGCCGACGATTTCCTCGAGGATGTCGGCCATGGTGAGCACGCCCTCGGTGCCGCCGAACTCGTCCACCACGATGGCCATCGGCTGCTTGTGCATCTGGAAGCTCTTCAGCAACCGCACCGCGTTCATGCTCTCCGGCACGAACGACGGCGGGTCCATGATTTCCACCACGTCCTCCTCGGGCGACAGCAGGAACCGCCGCGCGTCGAGGATGCCGACGATGGTGTCCGGCGACTCGTCATAGACCGGCACGCGCCGGTGGCGCGATTTTTTCAGGAAGGCGATCAACTCCGTTTTCGGCATCGTGGCCGGGATGCAGACCATGTCCACGCGCGGCGTCAGCAGGTCCTTGGCCGTGTGGCGGCGCAGGCGGAGGATTTCCTGGATCATGTGCTTCTCGGTCTCGCGCAGCACGCCCTCCTGCAGACCGATTTCCAGCAACGTGCCAACCTCCTCGTCGGACAACCCCGGCGCTTTGGCGCCTTTCGGCGCGACCAGCCGCAGCAACCCGTCCGAGACGACCTGAGAGAGCGCCAGCAGCGGCGACAGCATCCGCGCCAGGGTGCGGATCGGGCCCGCCACCATGAACACGACCCGGATGGGGCTGCGCACGGCGAGCAGTTTCGGCAGCAGTTCGCCCACGGTCACCCGCAATCCCACCATGATGCCGAGGGTGCCGAGCGCCGCCGTGGAGGGGGCGCAATGCCGGGTCAGCCACCAGAACATCAGCGCCGTGGCCAGCGTATTGACGATGGTGTTGCCGAGCAGGATGGTTGAGAGCAACCGCCACGGCGAGGCGAGCAGTTCGTTGACGATGGCGCCCAGCGCGGGCGCGTGTTCCGACAGCCGGCGCGTGTGGATTTTCCCCAGCGAGAAGAGCGCCGTTTCCGTGCTGGAAAAGAACGCCGACAGGGCCAGCAGCCCGATCAACGCAAGCAACGGTAAAATCCATTCGATCATCAGTATGGCGCGCGCCTCACTGCGCCGAGCCTACCCGACCGTCGCCATTGCCGTCAACCGCCGCACACACGCCGTCACCCCCGAAACCGCTTCTTTGCGCTTGAACGGCGGGAAGGCGCGGTTATGTATGGAGGGCGGCGGCAGCAGCGTGGCCGCGGGAACAACACACTATGGCAGCCGAACAACCAACGGTGGCAATCATCATCCCGGTGCGGAACCGCGCCGCGGAGATGAAACGCTTGCTGGAAAGCATCGCCCAACAGGATTATCCGCTCCACAAGATCACGGTGGTCGTGATGGACGCGGTGAGCACGGACGGCACGCAGGAGGTCTGCGGGAAGTTCCCGTTTGTGAAGCTCATCGAGCTGCCCGTCGAGCGGCATGTCAGCCGCAACAAGGGCGCGGCGGCCACGGACACGAAGTACCTGGTGCACATCGACTCGGACATGGAACTGGTGCCGGGGACGATCTCCACGCTGGTCCGGATCGCCGAGGAGGAGCATTTCGATTTCCTGTCCATCCCCGAACGTTCCACGGGCAACACCCTGTGGGCGCGGGCGCGGGCGCTGGAGAAGATCGTGATTGATGACGATCCCGACCGGTGCGGCGCGCGGTTCGTGACGCGCCAGGCGTTCGACACGGTCGGCGGCTACGACGAACAGATTCTCTTTTCCGAGGACTACAACATCCACACGCGGCTGGTGCAGGCCGGCTTCCGGCATCGCGTGGCGAAGGAGACGTTCCTCTGGCACCACGAGGGCTGCACGGTGTTGCAGGCGGCGCGGAAGCAGTTCTACTACAGCCAGTCGGCGCACCTGTACTTCAAAAAGTTCAAGGGCGTGACGGTCCGCCAATACAACCCGTTCCGGGCCGCCTACCTCAAACACGGGAAACTGATCCTGCAGCACCCGGTGCTCTTCACGTCGCTCATGCTCGGGAAGGCGCTGACGTACGTCACCGGCTTCTCCGGCATGTGCTACGGGTATCTGCGCGACCGGTCCCGCTCGTCGTGAGCGCCAACGAAAAACCCAGGCTGCGCCCCGTCGAGGCGTTCCCCATCGAACACAACGGCCAGCGCCTGGTCGCGTTGCGCGACCCGCTTCGCTGGACGGACAACTCCGTCATTGTCTCGCCAACGCTGATTCCCATCCTCCAGCGGTTCACCGGCAAGCACACCCTCTTCGACATCCAGACGGAATTCGCGCGCGCCACCGGCGAGATCCTGCCGGAAGATGCCCTCCGGGGCGTGGTCGCCAGGCTCGACGAGTCGCTGCTGCTCGACAACGAGCGGTTCCAGCAGTATCGCGAGCAACTGGAACGCGCCTTCAACGAATCGCCCGTGCGGGCCGCGTCCCACGCGGGCGGGAGCTACCCGGCCGACCCGGAGGAACTGGCCGCGATGCTGGAGGATCATCTCATCGCCGCCGGTGAACCCGACGACACGGCCCCGCCCGCCGGCCATCTCGCCGGGCTCATCGCGCCGCACATCGACCTGCGCCGCGGCGGGCCGGCGTTC
>CAZAAF010000494.1:0-3985 GCA_964482575.1 uncultured Verrucomicrobiota bacterium
AATGCGGGTTCCGATCGTTCCCGGCATGTCTCCAGGGATTCATATGAAGACGGTTTGTGTCTATTGCGGTTCCACGTTTGGCGCGTCGCCGACGTATGCGGCGCTGGCGGCGGACTTCGGCGCGGCGTGTGCGCGGCGCGGGTTGACGCTGGTCTATGGCGGCGGCAGCGTCGGGTTGATGGGCACGATGGCGGATGCGGCGCTGGCGGGCGGCGGGAAGGTCATTGGCGTCATCCCGCGCGTCATGATCGCCGAGGAGCGCGAGCACCGGCGATTGACCCGGTTGATCGCGGTGGACACGATGCACGAACGGAAGCAGCGCATGGCGGAACTTGCGGACGCCTTCGTGGCATTGCCCGGGGGCATCGGCACGCTGGAGGAGGTTCTGGAAGCCCTCACCTGGCTGCAACTCGGCCTGCATTTGAAACCGGTCGGCCTGCTCAATGCCGGCGGTTTCTTCGATCTGCTGCTTCAGTTCCTGGCGCATGTTCGCGACGAGCGTTTCCTGACGGCCGAGCATCACGCCATGCTTACCGTCGCCCCGGATGTTGGCTCGTTGCTCGATCGGCTGCAGGCAACGCGCCACCAGCATCTTCCGAAACCGATCGAACACACGGCGACCGCGTCGCGTCCGGCGGGAGCCGGCGCCAAACCGCAGAAGAAGCGATGAACGCACCCCAGCTGAAGGCCATGAATACCCCCCGAAGCCCATTCATCCTCATCGCGATGGCGGCGTTTGTGTTGGCCGTGGTCGCGTCCCCGGCTGCCGAGCCGTCCATCCAGCGCATTTACATCATCCACTTCTCGCACACCGATGTGGGGTTCACCGACATGCCGGGGACGTGTCGCGAGCTGCAGCAGCGGTACCTCGACATTGCGCTCGATGGCGCGCTCGCCACCCTGTCGAAACCGGCGGGACGGCGGTTTTGTTGGACGTGTGAATCGCTGTTGACCGTGGATGACTGGTGGCAGGCGGCCTCGCCGGCGCGACGGAGGGATTTTCTGAAGGCCGTCCGCAGCGGCCAGTTGGATGTGGCGGCCTTGCCGTGCAACCAGGCGCCGTTTCAAAATGCCGCGCAGTGGCAGACGATGCTGCACTGGGTCCCCGAAGACCTTTGGAGCCAGTTCAAGCCGGCGGTGGCCCTGCAAAGCGACGTGAATGGTTTTCCGCGCGCCGGCGCGATGGCCTTGCTCGACCGCGGCGTCACGCGGCTTTGCATGAGCATCAACGGCGACAGCGGCGGCCCGCCGTGCTTCCGGCCCTCGGCGTTCTGGTGGAAGATGCCCGACGGACGCCGGTTGTTTGTCTATTTGAACGACAGCTATCCCAACGGGTACGACTTTTTTGAAAGCACGGCGTGGCGGCGCGGACCGGTGCCGTTCGCGTCGGACACGCGCTACCGGCCGCCGCGCGCGGGCGATTTCTTCCGCACGGACGAGGCGTCGCTGCGGGCGGCGCACGCGCAATGTCTCCGCCGGATCGAGCGACTTCAGAAGGGCGGGTACAAGCATGACGTGCTGACGATCTCGGTGACGAACCATTGGCGGATGGACAACGATCCGCCGTGCCTGCCGCTGGCGGATTTCGTTGCGGCATGGAACCAGCTGGGCCTGAAACCGGAGCTGGTGTTCACCACCGCGTCGAAGGCGATGGCGGCGATGGAGACGGCGGTCGGCGGCGCGGTGCCGGAATACGAAGGCGAATTCAGTGACTGGTGGGCCAACGGCGCCGCTTCCGGGCCGCGCGAGGTGGCGGCCAGCCGCGTGGCCAAACGACTGCTCGCGGCCGCGCAGTCGCCGCTATGGGGGCCGATGCCGGCCCGCGGCGCGACCCGGGCGACATCGCTGTCCAAGGACCTTTGCCTGTTCGATGAGCACACGTGGGGATCGAGCTGGAGCGTGGCGTTGCCCTGGAGCCTCGACACGCAGGCGCAGTGGGCTGAGAAGGCGATGCTCGCGTGGCGTCCGATGGGCCAGGCGGAGTGGCTGCTCTCGCAGCGCGTCCGCTCGCGGCTGTTGCGCGAGGGCGAGGGCCTGTTTGTGGCGAACCCGTCGCGCCAGCCGTTCAGCGGCTGGGTACGGATGCCGGCCACCTGTTTGCGCGAGGATTCCCATTCGTTGCTGGACCCGTCCACCGGCAAACGACGGCCGCTGCTTTTTGAAAACGGCATCCGTTCCTGGACCGCGCCGCGGAATCCGGGAGAACTGACCCGCGAGAACACGGCGGCGACTTTCCCGGACAATGTCCCGAACCAGACGGCGAAATTCTGGGTCGAAAACCTCGCGCCCGGCAGCTTTGTGCGGTTGCGGTTGGAGACACAGGCCGTTGCTGAAGAATCGGCGAAACAAGGAGCGGCGATCTCCAGATCGCCGAATCGTTCGGATTCTGCGATGAAGCGACGGGTTGGAGACCGCCGCGCCTTGGACGCAGGTCAGGCCCGGGCCGGCGACGTGGACGTCGCCGCTCCCAGTGGGGAGCGTTGCGCCTTGGGGGCGATCCAGCTCGACCCGCAGGGCTGGCCACTCTCCGCGCAATGGGCGGGAATGAAGAAGCCGCTGTTTGTGGGTGGAATCGGCGCATTCTCGGCGGTGAAGGTCCATGCGTTCGCGCCCCGATGGATGCTCAAGGACCTTTGTGCCGCCGGCAGCTCGGCTCGCGGCGACGAGTTGCGCAGGAAACACATCGAAACGATCCCCGCCACGGTGGAAGGCAACGCCGCCATTGAAGACACCCCGTTCACACGGGTCTATGTGCAGGGACTCCAACATCCGCGTCTCGCATGGGCGCAGCGCCGGCTGGAACTCTGGAAGCACGAGCCGCGCGCCCGCGTCACGCTGCGGTTCAACCGTCTCTCTTCCGAGGCGCCGGAGATTTTTTATGCCGGTTTCACGCTGCCGTGCGAGGGGACGCTCCCGCGCCTGGGCAACGGCGGCGTTCCGTTCACGCCGTTCAAGGAGCAGATTCCCGGGACCTGCCGCGATCATTTCGCGATCGACGGCTGGGCCGACTACGCCACGCCGGACGGCCACTGGCTCTGGGTGAGCCGGGACGCGCCGCTGGTGTCGTTCGACAGCCCGCAAGTCTGGACGCGATGCCAGGCGCCGCCTGCGCATCCGGAGCGGTTGCTGGCGATGCTCTTCAACAATTTCTGGTACACGAACTTCGTCGCCGACGAGCACGGCGTGATGGAATTCCAGTTCGATCTTGTCTGGCGCGAGAAACTCGACGCTCCCGCGGCGGCCGAACTTGCGGATACGCTTGTCGCGGAGCCGGTGGTTCTGATTAACTCCGGGGGCCAAGACGATCCGGTCGTCGTGCAGCGGCTGTTTGCGCCGTGACATGAAACAGCCTCACCGCGCCGGCGTTCAACGACTCGAACCGATGCCTGATCCGAACGGTCCCTTGCAAAGGAATCCATGAACAACCCAGCCTCCGCCTCCACCAACGTTTCACGCCGGGCCTTTCTCAAGACCTCCGCGGCCACCGTCGTCACCGCCGGCTCATTTTCCGCCGGCGTCGCGCCGGTGTTCGCCGCCGGCTCCGACCGCCTCCGCGTCGGTTTGGTCGGCTGCGGCAATCGCGGGACGGGCGCGGCGATGAACTGCGTGCTGTCCTCACCCGGGGTGGAGATCGTCGCGCTCGGCGACCTTTTCCAGGACAAACTCGACAAGGCGCTGGCCACGCTCAAGGACACGAGCGGCAAGAAGGAATGGAGTTGCTCATCGCCGTGGACGCGCGCCGACGCGGTGAAGGTTACCAAGGACACGTGCTTCGTCGGGTTCGACGCCTGCCAGAAGGTCATCGCCAGCGGCGTGGACCTCGTGATTCTCGCGACGCCGCCCGCGTTTCGGCCGCACCACCTGCAGGCGGTCGTGGCTGCCGGCAAACACGCGTTTATCGAGAAACCGGTGGCGGTGGACCCAGCGGGCGCGCGATCCATCATGGCGTCCGCGGACAAGGCCCGGGAGAAGGGACTCGCCATCG
>CAZAAF010000495.1:0-3956 GCA_964482575.1 uncultured Verrucomicrobiota bacterium
TTCGGCGCCATCATGCACAAACACTTTTCCTACACGATGCCGGAGATGCGTTCGTGGGAAACGGACACGTTCGAGAAACTCCAGCGCGCCGAGTTCGATCCGCCCGGCGACCGGCGGCGGTTTTTCTGCGCGGGCGACAACCAGATCGCGGGCGTGGGCGACGGTTTCCAGCGCAACTCGCCGGCGTGGATCGAGACGGTGCAGTCGCTGCGACCGGACTTTCCCGTTTATGGAAGCATGATCGAGGTGAGCGAGTGCCTGACGCGGCTGGTCGGCCAGGAGAACATGATGATGTGGATGGGGGAGTATCCCGACGAGATGGGCGAGGTCATCAACCGCCTCGGCGCGTTTTATCTCGCAATGGCGAAGGCGGAGATCGAGGCGGGTGCGGGCCTGCTCGACGGCTTCGTGGTCTGGGGCGACGTGGCCTACAAGAAATGCACGTTCATGTCGCCGGCCTACTGGCGGCAGTATTTCAAACCATGGGTTGCGCAGATGATTGCGCTGGCGCACGCGCACGGCCTGCCGGCGATCTATCACGGCTGTGGCAATGTGAAGGCGATTCTGGAGGATTACATCGAGATCGGCCTCGACGCCTACAATCCGCTGGAGGTCAAGGCCGGCCTCGATGTGGTCGAGTTGCGCCGGCAATACGGCCATCGCCTCGGTTTCTGCGGCAACAGCGACGTGCAGGTTTGGGAAAGCGGCAACCGCGACGCGATTCGGCGCGAGGTGTTGCGCAAGCTCAACGCCGCCAAGGGCGGCGGCATGATTTTCCAGAGCGATCACTCCGTCTCCAGCGCGGTGTCGGGTCCGACCTACGACTACGTGGTGAAACTGGTGCGCGAGTTCGGCCGCTATCCGCTGCAACTCGGCGAATTGGATGAGGCCATATGAAAACATTACGTCGTCTCCTTGTTATCGGCGTCCATCTGGCTTGTGCCGCCGTCACCTTCGCCGAGCCGCCCCGACCGGTGTATGTGATCTCCAACTTCCACCCGGCCAGTTGCGGCTGGCTCACGGATTGGTCCACCGAGCGGAACTATTGCGCCAACTCCTACCTCGACCACCTCGACCGTGTCCGCGACGACGCCCACTACAACTTCGCGCTCTCCGAGTGCAACAACCTGATCGCCATCGCCAACTTCGCGCCGCAACGGTTCGCGGAGTTGAAGGAGCGTGTCCGGCAGGGTCGCGTCGAACTGGTCAATGCGTTCTTCCTGGAACCGACCATCAATCTCTCCGGCGGCGAGGCGCTGGTGAAGATGGGCGTCGAGGGCCTGCGCTGGCAACAGCAGGTCATGGGCGTCCGGCCGCGGTTGAGCTGGATGATTGATGTGTGCGGCGTTCACGAGCAGATGGCGCAGATCGTCGCCGGGCTTGGGCTGGATGCGCTGGTTTATTGCCGGCTCAACCCGACCGGCAGCACGATGCACTGGCTCGAGTCGCCCGACGGCACGCGGACGCTGGCCATCAGCCCCGGCCACTATCTCGAATGGCGGCCGATGTTTGGCGCGAAGGAGCCGCTGGCAGAAAAACAACTGCGGGCGCTCGCCGACGACATCCGCGTCCGCCTCGAACCGTTGCCGCCCGACAAGGACCGGAAGCGGCCCGATGCCGGCGATTTGAAGGGCGCGCCGCGCCGCACGCCGGCGGGGGCGCCGGTGTTGATCCTCGGCGGCAGCGGCGACTACAGCCTCGCGCCGTTCTGCAAATCGTATCCGTCCGAATTCCTGCAACAGTTCAAGAAGGTCGCGCCGGAGTTCGACGTGAAGTTCTCCACGCCAAGCCGCTATCTCGATGCGGTGCTGCCCGACATCAAGTCCGGCGCGATCTCGCTGCCCACGATGCGCAGCGGCACGGAGTTCACCTACAACTCGTTCTGGATTCAGAACCCGGAAGTGAAGTCCCGGTATCGTCTGCGGGAGCAACAGCTTCAGGCGGCGGAAATGCTGGCGACCATCGCGAGCCTGCGTTCGGCCTGTGCGTATCCCTCGCAGCGGCTCTATCAGGGCTGGCTGGCGCTGCTGTTGAACATGGACCGCAACACGTTGTGGGGCGCCGCCGGCGGCATGGTGTTCGTGCACGACAAGTCCTGGGACGCGCAGGATCGCTTCTTGTATCTGTGCGGCACGGCTTACCAGGTCAGTCATGATGCCTTGAAAGCGTTCGCGCCGAAGGACGATGGTTGCACGTTGTTCAATCCGCTCAACTGGACGCGCCACGACCCCGTGTGGGGCGGGGGAAATATCGCGGGTGTGACACGCCAGACGGTTTCGGGAACTCGCTGCTTGTTTGTGCCCCAGGTGCCGTCGCTTGGCATCACGGCGGTCAAGACCAGCGACCAGCCACCGCCACCGGCGAAGACCATCGAGCTGCCCAAGACCATCGAGACCCAACGCTACTCCGTGCGGCTCGACCCGGCCACCGGCGCGCTTGTCAGCCTCAAGCTGAAACCGTCTGGGCGCGAACTGCTTGGCGGGCCGGCGAACGTCATCGTCGCGGAGCAGCCGAAGAAGAAGATCGGCAACCCCGCCGACCACATGGTGGAACGACCCCAGCGGAACCGCGTGGCCGACTCGACGCAGGCCGCCCCGAAGTTGACGGTCACGACGGGACCCATTGCCACGGTGGTGGAGGCGGAGTCGGCCTTCCTCGGTGGCGGCACGCTGCGGCGGATGATGGTGTTCTACAACGACTATCCGCGGATTGATTTCGAGACCGAGTTGAACGACATCCCCGACCGCACCGTGGTCGTGGCGGAGTTCCCGCTGGCCGCGCCGGTGCGCGACGTGCGCCGTGGCATTCCGTACGGTTTCTCGCACGCGGCGTGGGCGGAGCCGAACCCGGCGCTGACCGGCACGGCCAAAGGCGTCACGCCCGCGGTCCGCTGGTCGCATTACCAGATGGCCGGCGCCGGCGTGGCGCTGCTCGACCGGGGCCTCAGCGGGCGCGAGTTGAACGGGAACACGCCGATCCTCTACCTCTACAATGCCTGCGAGCAATACCGCGGCTATCCGAACGCCTGGCTCAGCGGCGCGGGACGGCATGTGCTGCGTTACGCGCTCGTGGCGCACGCAGGCGATTTTACCACCGCGCGGATTCCCCGGATGGCGTGGGAGTTCAACAACCCGCCGGTCCGGGTGGACGGCGCTGCGCCGGCCAGGGCGATGTCGTTTGTGCAGACCAGCGACAACGTGATCGTCGAAGCGATGCGGCGCGAAGGCGGCGAGATCGAGCTGCGGCTGGCGGAATGCCTCGGCCGCGCAGGCCAGGCGAGTGTGACGTTGAACCTGCCGCACCTCGACGCGGCGCTGACCGATCTGATGGGCGGCCATCGCGAACCGCTGCGCGGCGGCCCGGCCTACAAGTTCCCGGTGCGCCCGCAGCAGATTGTGACGATGCGCTTCCGGACGGCGACGTCCGTGCCGGAGGTGAAACCGTTGATGGAGTGGGACGAGATGGTGCCGGCGAAAAAGCGCGAGGCACTGCACCGTTACCTGCCTGAGGTGAAAGGCCATCCGCCCGCGGGCGGACAGTGACGCGGACATTTTGAAGAGCATCATCTCATGGACCCCATTACTGCCAATCCACTTCTCGGTGTGGCGATGCACGCGGTCGGCGCGACGTTTGCCGCCACGTGCTATACGCCGGAGAAACGCGTGCGCGGCTGGTCGTGGCAGAGCTACTGGCTGACGCAGGCCTCGTTCTGCTGGTTCCTGCTGCCGCTGCTCGGCGCGTGGCTGACGATCCCGGAACTCGGCGCGGTGCTGCGCGAGGCGCCCACGAGCGCCATGCTCCTGTCGTTCGGCTTGGGCGCGGCCTACGGCATCGGCGGCACGGCGTTCGGCATCTCCATCCGCCACATCGGATTCTCGCTGACCCATGCCATCGCCGTCGGGCTCTCCAGCGTGCTCGGCACGCTCATCCCGCCGCTCGTCAAAGGCACCCTCGGC
>CAZAAF010000496.1:0-3951 GCA_964482575.1 uncultured Verrucomicrobiota bacterium
CAACAAGTCAGTGCAAGCGGAAAGCACGAACCCAGGGACGGCAAGCTTGGTTCACGAGGGACGATGGAATCGTGGCGCCAAGGGTTCCCGGGCAACGCGTCGTGCGCAACCGGCAGATCCCGGGTTCCGGCACTCCGTCAGCCTGCCGTTTCCATGATTGATTCGGTGGGGTGGTTACACCAGTATCGGCGACACACAAGTCAACAGGGCGAACATGAGACTCAGACCTTCCATCGCGATTGCGGTCGCCACGGTCGCACTGACCATCCACCCGGGACGGGGCGCGGAAGCTCCCGCCTACAAAACACCCGACGCGACGAAATCAAGCCGTGGCGACGAAAAGTACCTGCCGGCGTTCTCCCTGTCGAAAGCGACGGAGTTCCTGGAGGCGGGCACGCCTGCGCACGAGAAGAATTGCGTGAACTGCCACGGCAAGTTCGCCCACCTCGCCGCGCGCCCGGCCATCGCCAGGACACAGTCGAAGGAGTGCGAGGCGCGCCGTTCCATCGAGGAGTTCGCCACCCAATGGACGGCCGGGAAACCCGGGCCGCAAACGCGGCCGCTGCGCGTCAGCGAAATCGTGATGGCGGCGGCGGTGCTGGCCCAACACGATGCCGTCACCGACCACCGACTCGCGCCGGTGACGCGCCAGGCGCTGGATGCGATGTGGGCGCTGCAACGCGACGATGGCGGCTGGGAGTGGATGAAAAAGGACCAGGCGCCTTCGGAGATTGACGATCATTTCGGCGTGACCATGGCGGCCATGGGCACGGGCATGGCGCCGGAACATTATGCCGATACGCCGCAGGCGCGGAAAGGGCTGGACGGCATCCGGCGATATCTGCGCGAGCACCCGCCGGCGACGCTGCATCAGCGCGGCCTGTTGCTCCTGGCGGCGGACAGCGTCCCCGGATTGCTGTCGGAGGATGAAAAGAAGCGGACGGTGGCCGATTTTTTCGCGGTCCAGCAACCCGATGGCGGGTGGGCGATGGCGGCGCTGGGCAGCGGCACCTGGCATCGCGCGGACCACGCGCCGCTGGACCCCAACACGAGCGACGGCTATGGCACCGGTTTTGCCCTCTGCATCTTGCGCACCGGGGGACGACTTCCCGCCGAGGAACCGCGCCTTCAAAAAGGTGTGCTCTGGCTGAAAAGCCATCAACGGAGCAGCGGCTGCTGGTTCACACGCTCGCCGCACCGGAACGACGAACTCAGCACCTACGCCGGCACGTCTTATGCACTGCAGGCGTTGGACGTGTGTGGCGCGATTGCCGCTCCATCGCCTTCGGCGGCGTCTCCGTCATCGCCTTCGCCCAGAGGGCCCTGAGTTGGAGGCCGGCGGCGGCACGGGCTCTAACGGCCTTTTTCTTTCCACAAGTCCTGCAGCAACTCCACCGCCGTATCCACGAGCTTCTGGATGCCCTCGAGCGCCACGAAATTCGCGCCGGCCAGCGTCTCGTAGCCCTCGTGTTGAAAGGCCAGTTCCGTGGGCTCGTAGCCAATCCAGTCGTTGGTCAGTTCGCTCAGGATCGTGTGCGGGAAGGGCGAGCGTTTCTTCACCGAGATGCCCCATTCGACAAACAACTCGCCGGCATTCGTCGCCATCGCGAACGGGCCGATGCGCGCGGCGCTCACGGGCACATTCAACATGCGCGGCATCACTTCCGCAGTGCGTTTCGCACCCTCGAAGGCTTCCGGCCGCCAGCCCAGGCGGCTGATGGCCTCCGGGCGTTGCGCTCCGGCATTGCAGCGCGGCACATCCACGTCGCGCCGCGCATAGCCCACCACAACGCGCCCCTCGACCGGAATCGATGTCCTGGCGGCCTCCACGGCGGCTTTCGCAAACACGGCGGCGCGCTCCTTCCAATCGGGCGCCCACGGCACGGGAGGCTGGATGTTGCCGGATGCGCCCTGCGTGAACACGCACACCGCCTGAGGGCCGAACGCCTGCGCGAGGTGCTCCGCGATGATTCCCGGAAAGTCCGCCGACCAGGTCTTGAGGCCAATGCGATCGTGCAGGCACGGATGGCAGGTGAAGTTCACCAGCGAACCCAGCATCTTTCCGTCGGGTGAATCGAACCGCACAAGCCACAGTTCCGGGTCAATGACACTTTCGCTCCCAAGCACCTGCGGCACTTGTTTCAGGTCATTGAGCTTTTTCAACCACGTGTTCAACACGAGTCCGTCCGCCTTGGAAATCACGCGGCGGTTGACGTGGCCCTCGTACACCAGCGAGCGCCCGATCGACATGCGCGCGGGCTGCAGCGCCTTGTCCGCCTGCACGATGCATTCGGCGATCCGCCCCGGCAGGGTGTCGATGTAGGCCTTGTTGGCCGTGGCCCGATCACCCCGCGCCGGGATCAGCGGCGAGCTGTGATTGTGGCTCGGACAGAGCAGCACCGCTTCCCGGGCGATGCCCGTTTGCCGGGTCACCAGCGCGATGGCACGGTCCGCCAGGTCGTGACGGATTTTCACGATGTCCACGCCTGCGATCGCGAGCTTCCGGCCGCCGCTCTCCACGACCATGGCCCTCACCCGCAGCGGATCGTCCGTGCCCACGCTCGCGGGTCCTCCCGGGCCGGTGATGATGGCCCCGACCGGCGGCGTGATGTCCGCCTGGCTGAAACCCACCCTGAGTTCGCCTTGCGCGCCCTCGCCGCCGGCCGCCAAGGCCGCCACGGCACACACAACGAGCATTGCACTCCAGGCCAGGGCGTTTCTCACAAGGACCTCCGTGTTCTTATTTGCCATTCTTCAAATGATTCAGGATGGCGACCGATTCCTTCTCAATCATCTCGCCGGCCCGCGTGGTGAGGTAGGAATGCTCTCCGAACCAGGTTTCATAACTGCCGCCTTCGAAGGCCTTCGCCGTGGGCACATAGCCGTGGGCACCGTTGGTCTGCTCCGCGACCATCGTGTGCTTGAAGGGCGATTGTTTCTTGATGGCGAGCCCGATTTCACAAAACAACTCGTCGGGATTGGTGACGATCGCGAAATCGTCGCCCACGCGGATGCCGGTGAAGAAGTACGGGTAGGCCGGTTTTGACCTCTGCATCATGTCGTTGAACGCTTTCTTGTAATGCTCGAGCTGTTTGGGCCAGTTGCGGGCAATCTCCTCCTCCTTGAGCACGGGATGCTCCCTTGCCGGCATTTGCATTTCGCGGCTTTCAATCGCCAGCGACGGCTTGGCGACGGGTTCGAGCTGTCCCAGGCACCGGACGATCTCGTCGCCAAGTTTTTCGCCAAACGCACCTTTTTTCTGGCCGGGAACGGGATTTACGTCGCCACAGGCGCCGGTCAGAAACAGCGTGGGGGCTTCATAGCCGAGGTGCTTCTGGACGCACGGCTGAACATCGCCCGGAAAATCCGCCGAAACAGCCAGGTCGCGGGTATCGGCGGCGTGACAGGCGAAGTTGTACACAATCGCCTTGTATCGCCCGTCCCTGCCGATGAACGCCAGCACATCGAATTCCGGATCGGCCAAGCCTTCCGCCGGGTATTTGTCCGCTTCGCCGGGCGCCAACTGCCATCGGTTCCAGGCGTGGCCTTCCTTGATCACCCTGCGGCACTGGCTCACGCCGTCGGCCCTGCCTTTCGAGGTGCCGACCTTGCAGGGTGTGAGATTGCGTGCCGCCATCGCCACCGCATCGGCAATGGGGGTCACCAGTTGATCCTTGTAATATGGCCATAACGGGCCGCGGTGCGTGTGGGATGCGCAGATGATGACATGGCGGGCAGGAATGCCGGTGCTCTTCTCAACCTGCTGACGCGCCCGCACCACACAGTCCACGGGGTATTTCAACGTGTCCAGGGTGACAATCGCCACCTTCTCTCCTCCGCCCGAAAGAACCAGCGCCTTCACATACAGGCGGGTGTTTATCGATGACGATTTCAGCCGCGTCGGCGACCCCGCCAGGATGACGGACTCGGTGGGCGTGATGTCCACGATGC
>CAZAAF010000497.1:0-3942 GCA_964482575.1 uncultured Verrucomicrobiota bacterium
GCCGGTGTTCGGCAAACTCGACACTGAATCCCTTGTGCGGCGACTTGTGCAGGCCGCTGATGAAACCCTCGACCACCAGTCGCGCGACGATCTCGAGCCGCGAGAGTTTCGCGAGCGCCGCGGGATCGAGTTTGGTTGGCGAGGCCGCTGCGCTCATAGCGGAAACCGGAGGGTGAGCGTGGTGGAAAGGAAACGCACAGACGCAGAGAAACACCGGGATTTCATCGTTGCGTCCCCGGCGTTCTCTGCGTCTCTGCGTTGAGTACCTGCCGTCGTCATGCCTTGGCTGCTTCTGTTGGCGTAACCGTTTCCAGGATCTTCTTCACGATTGCATCCGTGGTGATGCCCTGGCTTTCGGCGTTGAAGTTGGTGACGAGGCGGTGGCGCAGGACGGGGAGCGCGCAGGCCTGGATGTCCTCGGTGGTGACATGGAATCGCCCGGCGAGGATGGCACGGGCCTTGCCGCCGAGGATCAAATACTGGCTGGCGCGCGGCCCGGCGCCCCACGCGATCCATTCGCGGACAAAATCGGACGCCTCGTCGGCGTTGCCGCCGACGCGCGTGCTGCGGGCGATATTCATCGCATAGCGGTACACATGGTCGGCCACGGGCACGCGACGGACGAGTTGCTGGATTTGGACGATGTCCGCGCCGCTGAGGGCGTGGGTGAGGTCGCCGCTGTAGCTGGAGGTGGTGCGTTTGAGGATGTCGAGTTCCTCGTCGCGGGTCGGGTAATCGATCCGGATCTCGAACATGAACCGGTCGAGCTGCGCCTCGGGCAGGGGATAGGTGCCTTCCTGCTCGATCGGGTTCTGCGTGGCCATGACGAAGAACGGTTCCTCCAGCGTATAGGTGCGGCCGCCGGCGGTGACTTTGTGTTCCTGCATCGCCTCCAGCAGTGCCGCCTGCGTCTTCGGCGGCGTGCGGTTGATTTCGTCGGCGAGCAGCATGTTGGCGAAGACGGGGCCGGCGAGGAACTGGAACTTGCGCCGGCCGGTCTCCGGGTCCTCCTGGATGATGTCGGTGCCGGTGATGTCGCTCGGCATCAGGTCGGGTGTGAACTGGATGCGCTTGAAGCTCAGCGAGAGGACGCGGCTGAGCGAGTTGATCAACAGCGTCTTGGCGAGGCCGGGCACGCCGACCAGCAGGCAGTGGCCGCGCGCAAAGAGCGTGACGAGCAGTTCCTCGATCACGTCGTCCTGGCCGACGATGACCTTGGCCAGTTCGGCGCGAATGTGGTTGTAGGCTTCCTTGACGCGGCCGACGGCGGCGACATCGTCGGAGGGAAGGGCGGAGGTGGCGGTTGGCTGGCTCATGGCTTGGATTTCGGGACGGCCTGAATGGTGATGGTGACGGGGGTGCCGGGTTTGGGGCAGACCTTGGGGTTGACGTTGTAAATGTAGTCGTTCGTGCCTTCGACGAGGGAGTTGTCCACGATGGCGTCGGGGTGGTGCATGGTGACAATGAGGTCGCCGAGCACGTCGCCCATGTAACGGCCGTCGAACATCCGCGAGCCGACGAAGACCCAGGCATGTTCCTTCATCGGCTTCTTGGTCTGCTCATCCTGCAGAAGCTCCTCGACGCGGAGATGTTTTTTCACATGCGTCTTCGGGTCCTCCCAGTCCACATAGACCACCATCGGGTCGCCGAGGGGCGCCTTGCTGCTGCCGACGGATTCGACGGGCTTGCCGGGCGTGAGACCGAGCGCTAGCAGGGCCACCTGGAAATGGAACGGGCGCACCGGCGCGACCAGCACGGATTCGTAGGCACGGCCGCGCGGCGAGGCGATGAGCACCTCGATGTTCCGCTCCCACGTGGCGATCTCGCCGGGCATGACGATCTGGTGTTGGTCCGGGTCGAGCGTCATCACGCCCATGCGCGTCCGGCCATCCGGCAGCTTCTCGATCTTTGGGGCGGGCGGGTTCTTGCCGAGGTCGATGTCCTCGGTCTTGAGATACTTGTCGAGGTCGGCGGGCGTCGTGGGCGCATCGGCGGCAAACGCCACGGCCCCGGCCATGCAACATGCGAGCAGCGTGTATCGTGTCATAACCTTGAGTGCCAGCGTGACCGGCGGTGATTACTTGCCTCGTTCGGTTTCCAATGCCAGCACCGAGTATGCGGTCACCAGCACGGGGTCGGATTCTTCCCAACGCCCGGATTGGTTCACCCAGAAACTGCCGTCGCGTTGCATGGTCAGCAACGCTTCCGTCATCTCCTTGCGCCAGTCGTGCGCGACGCCCTTGTCGTCCGTGATGGTCGGTTCGCCAAACGCATCGAGCGCCTTGGCCATGGCGTGCAGGTAGTAGAAATGGCCCTGCTCGCCCATGCCGGGATTTTCCTTGAACGTCCAGTGGCTGCGAATCCATCCGAGCGCGGCCTGGGTGCGCGCATCGTCCTTCTTGAGTTTGGCGTAGAGCAGGCTCTTGAATCCGGCGTAGGTCATCGAACCGTAGGAGCGGAAGCTCACGCGGCCCGTGGCATTGGTGACGGCGGGGCCGCGCGTGGAGCCGGGCGCGTAATAGAAGCCGCCCGCGTCCCCGGCGTCCGTGGAGGCGTTGGTGTTGACGGAGGGCAGGTTCTGGCAGCGCGCCAGGAAGGCCAGCGCCTTTTCCCAGTGCAACTGCGGCTCCTTCTTTTCCGTGTCGCTGGCCTTGAGCGCCTGGATCTGCTCCGACATGTGCAGCGCCTCCAGCGCGAAGGCCGTGTTGGACAAATCCGGCCGCTGGCTGCGCCCGTAGCCGATGCCGCCGTAGTTCGGGTCGTCCTTGGAGATCTCCTTGCTCTCATCGAACTGCGAATGGAGCAGGTAGGCCCGCGCGTTGCGGATCGCCGTGGCATGCTCCGGGCGGTTGGCCGTCGCGAGCGCCATCAGGCAGATCGAGGTGGAATAATTCGGATACGGGTCCATCGGCGGACCACCGTAGATCGTGCCGTCCGGCTTGACGTTGGTGAGGATGAACTTGAGACCGCCGTTGGCGCGCTGCTCGTAGTCCGGTGTCAGCCCGCGCGGTGCCTGGAGAAACGCGAGGGTGACCAGACCGGTGATGCCCGGATGCTTCCGCCACGAGCCGTCCGCTTGTTGTTGCTGGCCGAGATACTCCAGCCCGCGCGCAATGGCGCGATCACTCTCCTGCTGAATCGAGATGTCCAGGGCTGCGGTTGCCACCGCGCCGCCCAGCAACGCTACGACGAGTGGAAAAGTCTTCATGCCTTCACGCTAGGGGAGCCGTTCCCCGAAGTCAATCCGACTTGGAGACACGTCCCGTTTCCATACAACACCGCCACCGGGGACTTGTTTTTCCTGCCGGGAGACGTCGCATCCGTTCACCGACGGCGTGTGCGCCAGGAAGGGCGCACACGGGAAGTCAGGAGTCGGCTTTGATGACCTTGGGCAGTGTAAAATAGAAGGTGGCACCTGCGTCGACCCTGGCCTCGGCCCAGACGCGGCCGCCGTGACGGGCTACGATGCGATGGACCAGTGACAGCCCGACGCCGGTGCCCTCGAAGTCCGCGTCGCTGTGCAGCCGTTGAAACACCCCGAAGAGCCGATCGACATACTTCATGTCGAAGCCCACGCCGTTGTCCTTGACGGCATACACCATTTCCATGTCTTCGACACGGCCAAGGATCTCGATGTCGGCCACCGGCTGGCGGCGGGTGTACTTGATGGCGTTGGAAATGAGATTGACCCACACTTCCCGGAGCAGGGCCGCGTCCCCGCGGGCCGGCGGCAATGGTTGCAGGGTGAACCGGATTTGGCGGTCCGGTGTCTGGGCGACACATTCGTCGAACACCTTCCGCGCGAGTTCGCCCATGTTGATGTCCGCCACTTCCATGGCCTGACGCCCCATGCGTGAGAACGCCAGCAGGTCGTCGATCAACCGTCCCATACGCTCGGCTTCCGAACGCACAATGGAGAGGTGGTGTTTGCCTTGTTCATCG
>CAZAAF010000498.1:0-3935 GCA_964482575.1 uncultured Verrucomicrobiota bacterium
AACACTGGTCGAGTCCGCGGCTGCGGGTTTCTCGAGCGAAGCGTTGCAAGAGAAGATGCACAGGATTCAAGCCGAGCTTCCAGCATGGGTTCAGAAGACCGGACAACAGGCACAGGCGATGGCGCTCATGCAGAAGGTGAAAACGTTCGTCAAAGAGAAAAAATGGCAGGAGGTGGACAAGACCGCCGATGAGTTGTTGGTGCTGATTTCCGGGGGAGGAACAAAATAAGAAAACCCAGGCTTCACAAAACCAAAAACGAAGCAAAAAACCACAATCGCTTACTAGCGACCATGAAGCTCAGAACCATCACTGTCACGATGACGGCCATCGTCCTGCTGTTGTTGGGTGTCCTTCACATTGGCCGGGCCCAGGACGAGGAATCCCGCAAGCACGTGTTGCACGCGTTGGGAGGCCCGTTCTTCGTCTCGCGCGACAAGGTGCAGGAGGACTTGAAACTCTCGGACGACCAGAAACGCAGGTTACGGGAGACCCTGACCGGCTATATTGAGAAGGCCCTGCCGGTCCAGAATCTGAAAGGCGCGGAGCGGGAACGGGCGATGCGGTCGCTTCGCCAGCAATCCAGCGAACAACTCGATGCGTCCCTGAAGGAACTCCTCACGCCGGAACAACTCGGGAGATTTGAGCAACTGAAGCTGCAGTATGACGTGCCGTCGGTCTTCCTGGGGCCGCGGGTCGGGCAGGAACTCAAGGTCACGGACGAGCAACGGCAGCAGTTCATGGGCGCCATTCAGGAGATGCAGAAGGGGATTGAACCGTTGATCAAGGAGGCCAGGTCCGGCGGGCGGCCGCAGGAGATCTTGCCCAAGGTGATCAAGATGCGCCGGGATTGTGAAGAGAAGATCAAGACCTTCCTGACCGATGCCCAGAAACAACAGTGGAAGGCGATGACCGGCCCGCCGCTCGATATCTGGTGAACGTCGAGCAGGGCGAGTCGCTCATAATTGTTTCAATATCTCCGCGACCTTGTCCTCCAACCGTTTCAGCCATCCAAGGGAGTGGAGAAAGTCGCGGACTTCGCTGGAATAGTTCCCAAGGGGGTGGCTGGAAAAGCTGTGCTTCGCCCAGCAGTCCAAAGCCTTCGGCTTCAAATGAAGAAAGGTCTTTCCCGGGGAGCAAGGACGGGTTCCAGAGCGCATGGGTTACCGAATCCGGCTGTTTTGAGAGGTTCTCCTCTAAAGCCGAAGGCTTGGACTGCGGCGAGCATCGCCGCTTTTCATTGCGGGTGCGATCATCAATCTGGTTCGTCAGCGACTGTACTCCGGAGGGTTTCTTGCTGTTTTCAGCGCCGGCCAGAACCCGGCGTCATCCTCGCCGAAAACTGCCCGGAACCTTGAAATCGTGCAACTCGAAGCAACAACGCACTATTCTCACAACTTCTTCAATATCTCCGCGACCTTGTCTTCAAACAGTTTCTCCCACTCCGGCGCGAGGAGACAGTCGCAGTCTTCCTGGGCGAACCCCTTGTTCTTCCGGCCTTTGGCGGTGGGGGCGTAGTAGATGTAGCCGTTGGTGTAGCCCGCCACGAACGTGAACGGCGACGGGGCGCGTTTCTTGATGCCGAGGCCGACCTCGACGGTGAGTTCGCCGGGGAACGTCACCAGCGCAAAGTCGCCCACGCGCAGGCCCACGAGCTCGACCTCGAGCGTGGGCTGGCCGGCGGCGTCGTTCTGCGCCTTGTGCATCTTGAGCAGGTTCAGGTTCGCCTGCAACCGCGTGAGCTTCTCCATGGTGTGGATGTTGCGGATGTAGCTCTCCATGTTCGCGCGATTCTCGGCATCGAGTTTGGCGAGGTCATCGCGCCCCACCAACTGGTCGAACTGATACCGGTGGCTGGCGTAGGAGGGGAAGTTGGTGGCGAGGTTGTACTGGACGTACAGCGGGACGAACGTCTTGAAGTTGAGGCTCGTCCCGCGCAACGACTGGAGCAGCCGCGCCTGCTCGGCCTGGATGGCGGCGATGCGCGCCTCCATGTCCCTGGCGCGCGGCAGCGCGAGGGTTTCGTGGATCACATGCAGCCCGCCGTCGCGCGTCCGGATGGTGCGCAACGCCCGCACCGCGCTGAGACCGAGCTGGTTGCCGAGCGGTTCGGCGTCGCGGGGATTGTGGACGTCCTTGTACTGGACGGGATTGATGTCCCCGGCACAGCCCTGCAGGAACAGGGCGGTTGCGCCGCCGCCGAGCGCGTCCTCGATGGCCTTGGAGGCGAAGCCGGTGATGTCCGCCGTGTTGGCATGGCTCGGCACGCCGATGATGGGATGGACCGCGAAATTATAGACGACCGCGAACGGCTGGCCGTCCGTCTTGTCGAGCCGCAGCAGGCCGATCTCCGGGTCGGTCGGCCCGATGCCTACCACCTCCTCGTCGGGCGCGAGCGAATAGGCGTGGCGGACATCCGTCTCGCTGCCGTCCTTGAGCAGGAGCCGGCGGTTTTCCGAAATCCGGTTCTCCGTGCCGCGCCCGGCGCCCGCCTTGACCGGGACCATGTTCTTGAGCGCCTCGCGCACGGCTTGGACGGCGCCTTTTTCATAATCAGGGCACACGAGGCCGTGGCAATGGCTCGCGTTGACCAGGACATGGGACGGCGGGATGCCGAATTCCTTCTGGAGCTGCGCGCGGACGTTCGGAAGGAAGGTGCTCTTGATCCGGCCCAGCTCGCCGATGGCGACGGCATCCATGGTGAGGATGACGGCGGTCGTGTCGCCCTCGCGCAGCACCAGCGCCTTGGCATACAACGGGTCGTTGACCGGCACGGTGCGGTCGGTGATGTCCACTTTGGCGACGCCGGCGTGAAGCGGGGCGGCGTCCGCTGCAAACGGGGCCAGCAAGAGGGCAGCGAGGGCAAGGACTGATCGTGTGACGTGTTTCATGGTTGGATCTTGGTTCACGGTGTGAATTCGATGGAATACGCAGCCTCCCGAGGGGACACATCGAAACGGAAAACGGATCCGGCCGGCGCGTTCGCGGTACGCAGCGGAATGATGCCGCCTTGGGCGTTTCGGACCCTGAGCTGGCTGGCCACCCGTGCATGCGGGTGGGTTGCTTCGATGGTCAGCGGCTGGTCGTAGAGTGCTGGATCGGTCAGGCAGGAGAGACGAAAGGTGAGTTGCTTCGAATCGGACGGCCGCCGTGTCAACTTGGCTGTATTGCGCTCAGTCTGATACTTGTGAATGTCCGCCATGCCGGCGATCCAGAGGCGGTCGGCGTGCTCTTTGGCAATATCAAGGGCGGCGCGGAAGTTCGCCTCGCTGCTGCTTAGCCCGTCGCCGATGTAATGGTAGTGAATGCGGCACCAAAGACCCCGCTCAAGATGCTGCTCCAGGACGCGGCGAAAGTTGGCGACACGATGGCCATACGAGTCGTCCATTCCTGTGGAGTTCTGCGAGGCGTCAAATTGGTGGTACTTGTCCAGATAGTAGCGCAACGTCCGGGTGGTTTCCCATTGGGTCCCGCCCCCGAGGTTCAATGCCAGCAGCGGGCTCTTGCCTGGCGTCAGTTTCCAAATGGCCTGAGCCGCGTCGCCGATCTCGGCCTCCATGTCCTCATCGCCCGTGGCGCCGCGATGGTGGGCGGAGTGGTTCGCCAATTCATGGTCGCCCCGTCGGGCCACGGCGTCCCACTCGGTGCGATGTGTTTCAAACTCGGAGCGGCGCCGGCTGCCTGACTCGGTGCTTCCGGGATTGACCATAAAGGTGCCGCGGAAGCCATACTCGCGCAGGATGGGCACGGCTTTGGTTAGATGCGTCGGGTGGGAATCATCAAACCGGATGCTGAGGGCGGCTTGGCGTCCATCATGCCATTTCGCGATGCTCAAGTGGAGGCCGCTCGCCTCATCCACGAGCACACGTTCGTTCTCGGATGACTGCAAGGGTTGTTTCCGCGCGGGCTGGATTGCCTGGACCCAATAATCCGTTGC
>CAZAAF010000499.1:0-3915 GCA_964482575.1 uncultured Verrucomicrobiota bacterium
GTCCCGCGATCGACTCGCCGAAGGGCACGATCGCCAGGCTCATCATGGCCGGGATGAGGACCATCAGCGGCGCGAGCCGGAAGAGGATCGGGTCCGCGCCGGGGGGGACGATGAACTGCTTGGACATGAGCTTGAGGGCGTCCACGATGGGCTGGAGCCAGCCGCCGTAGCCGACCTCCTGCGGACCGGGGCGGCGCTGGAAACGGCCCGCGCCCTTGCGCTCGGCGAGCACGAGGTACGCGGCGTTCAGGCCGACAAACGCCATGATACCGAGGAGGTACGCCAGCAGACGATAGGGTTCGGGAAGGTTCATGGCGGGGCTCAGCGGTCAATATCCGGGATGACGAGGTCGAGACTGCCCAGCACCGCCAGGGCGTCGGGCAGCAGCATGCCCGCGCTGGCCTCTTCGCACAGGGAAAGATTGCAGAAACAGGGCGTGCGCAACTTGACGCGATAGGGAATCTCCTTGCCGTTGCTGACCACGCGCACGAGGAACCGGCCGCGCGCCGCTTCCACTGCGTAACAATAATCGCCCGCCGGCGGCTTCACGGACTTCGGCACGCCCGCGGCCAGCACGGGGCCGGCCGGGAGCTTGTCCAGGCCCTGCTCGATGATGCGCAGGCTCTGCTCCATCTCCTCCATGCGCACGTTGTACCGCGCCATGCAGTCGCCCTCGGGGAAGACGGGGATGTCGAAGTTGAAATCGGAATAGACCGAATACGGCTCGGCCTTGCGGACGTCGTAGGCGACGCCCGCGCCGCGGAGGACCGGGCCGGTGGCGCCGTACCGGCGGCACATCTCGGCGTCAATGATCCCGATGCCCTCGATCCGTTTGCGGAAGATGATGTTGCCGGTGATGAGCTTGTGATACATCTTCAGCCGCGGCCGCATGTACTTGACGAACGCGCGCGTACCCTGGACGAAGGCGTCGTCCACATCATTATAGAGGCCGCCGAAACGGTAGTAGGTGTAGGTCAGCCGCACGCCGGTGACGGCTTCGAGCAGGTCGAGGATATGCTCGCGGTCGTCGAACGTGTAAAGCAGCGGCGTGAAACCGCCGAGGTCGAGCAGGAACGCGCCGAGCCAGACCAGGTGGCTGGAGATGCGGTTCATCTCGGAGGTGATGACGCGGAGGTATTCCGCGCGCGGCGGCACGACGATCTTCGCGGCGCGCTCCACCGCGCCGACGTAGCCGTGGTTGTAGGCCATCGCGGCGAGGTAATCAATGCGGCCGGTGTTGGGCAGGAACTGCGCCCATGTCCGGTTCTCGCCCATCTTCTCGTGCATGCGATGGATGTAGCCGCAGACCGGCTCGGCGCGCTGGATGTACTCGCCGTCCATCGTGACCTTCAGCCGCAACACGCCGTGCGTGGCCGGATGCTGCGGGCCGATGTTCACCACGAACGTTTCGCGGGACGGTTCCGCCGCGGGATGGGAGGTCGCCTCGTTCACGCGGTGAAATCCTTCCTGAGCGGATGATACGTGGCATCCTCCGGCAGCAGCAGCGGGGTCAGGTTCGGGTGGCCCGCGAACACGATCCCGAAAAACTCGTGCGTCTCGCGCTCGTGCCAGTTGGCGCCGGGATAGACTTCGGAAATCGTCGGGACCTCCGGCTGGCTCCGCGGCACGCGCGTGCGGACGACGACGCGCCACGCGTGCGCCGGATGAAAAAAGTCGTACACAACCTCCATCTCGTTCTCCGCGATCCAGTCCATGCCGGTAACGGCGTCGATGGCGAAGCCGGCCTGGGCGAGGATCTTCGCGGCGTCGAGCACGCGGCCGGGCCGGACGCGGACGTCCAGATGGAAACCCTTCGCGGCGTGGTCCGTAAGCTGGACCGGCGCGGCGGGCGGCGGGACGGGCGCGGCCCCGGGGGCCGCCGGCACGGGGGCAGGCGCCGCCGTTCCGGAAAGCGGAGGGTCTTGCGCAATCAATTGGTTGAATTGATCCGCGAGGTCTGGAAGAGAACGGATCACTCGGATTGGACCTTCGGCCATCGGCGTTTGCCGGTGAGTTTTTCTTCCAGTTTCAGGATGCCCTCGATGAGGGCTTCGGGCCGGGGCGGACAGCCCGGGACGAAGACGTCCACGGGGAACAGCTTGTCCACGCCCTCCACGACGGCGTATTGGCCCGGATAGACGAACGGGCCGCCGGAGATGGCGCAGTTGCCCAGGGCAATGACCCACTTCGGCTCCAACATCTGGTCGTACAGCGTCTTGACCGCGGGGGCCATCTTCTTGTTGATGGTGCCGGCCACGATCATCACGTCGGCCTGGCGCGGCGAGGGGCGGAACACTTCCGCGCCGAACCGCGAGAGGTCAAAGCGCGACGCACCCGCCGCCATCATCTCGATGGCGCAGCAAGCCAGCCCGAAGGTCAGCGGCCACAACGAATTGGCCCGACTCAGGTCCAGCAAATTGTCCAAGACCGCAAACTTTACGATTTGCGAGAGGTCTTGGGAGCAGGTTTTTTCTGGTTCCATTCGAATACGCCCTTTTTCCACGCGTACACAATCACGAGGGAAAGGATACCGACAAAAATCACGAGTTCGACGAAGTCCCGGATGGCAAATTCCCGGTTATAGACCAGCGCCACGGGGATGAGGTACAGGACGTCCACCGCAAAGGCGATGAAGACGAGCGCATACAGGTAATAGACGGCGCTATAGCGAATCCACGCGTCGCCGATCGGGTCCATGCCGCACTCGATGAACTGGCCGGTCTTATTCACCGTCTGGCGGGTCTTGCGGGCAGAGAGCAGCAAGGCAATGACGATCGGTCCCAGCGCGAACGCCAGGCCGCCCAAAGCAAAGGCCACGACATAAATTAGGTCGTCAATTCTTTCAGTCTGCATGTCAGCACTAGTAACGGAGACGCTAAACGCACTCCGACGAAGCTAGGCATACTACCCTACCTGTCAATGGTCGGCAAGTCGTATCCCGTTTCACGCCGCATTTGGGGTGCCAAGCAACGCAATTGACAACGCAACAGGCTTATTTCAAGGAGGTTGCGTTTTGAATACCATGGCCCATGCGTCTTTCCAAAATGGCAAAAAGCGCACTTTCGCGCGTTCGAATGAGCGTGTTCACGCGCAGTCTGACCGGATATGAACATGGGCAAATTTTGCCGTTTTGACCCCAAAAACAGCGGTGATCTGGCCCAAAAGGGCGGTTTGGATGGGGGTGGACGGCGGTCGCGCCCATCCAGCCTCACCCGCAAGATGAAAACCCGGTGGAACCGGACCCCGAAAGGGTTTCGGGGCAAGCCGCCCGGGCCAGTCGGGAGGTTCACGTCAAGATAACGCGAGGATATTTGAGAAGGGTTGCGGCGCGCCCAGCTTTCACGCCCTACCACGTCCCCAAGACAGGCTCGACAGAGTCTCGCCCCACCTTGGGTTTCCCACTGCACATGAACTGTATTCATAGTTGAAGCCAAACTCCAGGCGACGGTTTCTGACCGCCGCCGCATCACTGGGAGAAGCGACGTCCACGTCGCCTGCTCCATGGGAACCACCGGCGACTTGGAAGTCGCCGCTCCCAGCCAGCATTCGGCGGTCAGAGACCACCGCTACAGCCGGACGGCCCCCCCCGGCAACGGAGACTGACTCACAACCGCCGGGGCGGACGAGCGGTTCGTGCGAAGAGAACGTGCGAATGATCTGAGAACGTTGCGGCGCGCCCAGCGGTCGCCCGCCTTTTCTTTGCGTCCCCCTCTTTCCCACTACACCGCCCGTCCGGGAGGTGCTATGCTAGGGCGAATGGCTTTGGAACCTTTTGAGAAGCGCAGCGGCGACCGCCGGAGATTCTTCCGTGCGTTGCTGAACCGCGTCGTGGAACCGCTGGCGGAAACCGTGGAGCGGCCGTTGGAAAAATTCGACCAACTGGTCAACCCGCCCCCGCCCCCGCCGCCACCGCCT
>CAZAAF010000500.1:0-3910 GCA_964482575.1 uncultured Verrucomicrobiota bacterium
CAGCCGCGGCCTCGCTGCCCTCCTCGTTGACTTCGAGGCAGGCCTTGTGCTGGATCTGCGCGATCCAGATCAACCCGCGCGCGCCCACGCGCCCGGTGATGCCGCCGAAATCGGCCTCGCTCGCCGAAAACGCCTGTTTCATGCCCATCGCCTGGAAGGGCGGAATCAGGCTGGCGCTCGAGGCGGCCTTGAACCGCGGCAGGCTCACCGTGACCTCTTTCGGCAGGCTGCCGCCGAGATCGTTCACGATGGATTGCAGCATCGGCGCGGTCAACGTCCCCTCAAGCCTGGACAGCCCGTCCTTCGCCTTCGGCAGGAGGATGACCATGGCGAGCGCGTCGGTCTTGTAAGGGAGCGACAGCGCCGCGAACCCCTCGTGCTGCGCCAGGGCGCAGGACATTTTCTGGCGCATCATGGGAACCGTCACCGTGGCGCCGTCGGCGGTCAGGAACGGCTTGGGCTGCGTCTGGGCCTTGTCGAAGCGGGTGGCCCAGGTGCCCTTGAAGTAGATGGCGTTGAGCAGCACGCAGACGGAATTGGCCGAGAGCTTCTCCAGGATCTTCTCAATCTTGCCCTGCGTCTTCCCCGAGACCCATCGGTTGATCGGGCCCACGTCGGGCGCGTTGAAGACCTCCGCCTGATACTTCGATTTCAGCAGCTCGATGTAATCCCGGTGCACCAACGCGCTGTCCGTCGTCAGGCAGAGGCCGTTGGCGATTGACAGCGTTGCGCCCGACGCCCCCTGGAACCGGTTCATGCATTTCAGCAGGCGCTGGTTGGCCGCGTCCATTTTCTCGCGCGAAAGTGTCTGGGCGAGCCCGGTTTTCATCTCGCTCTCCGTGTCGCTGCGCGCGCCGGAGAGGGCCATCGCCATGGCCGTCCCGATGCTGTAGGGCGAAATCACCAGGTTCTTGCCCTGACTACCGGCGAGCGCCTTGTACAGCCGGAGGGCGCTTTCGTTGTAGGAACCGGCCACCGCCTTCTCATCCGGACCGGGAGCCGTCCTAGCCTGGCACGGCAGGTGAAACAACGGTATCAGGGCAACGACCGCCGCCCCGAGTATTCGATGCGTTGACATGACATTCATAGTTGTCTCTCAAATCATCCAGGAATCGCGTGAAACAACCTGCGGCCCTTCTCCCCATCCGCTGGCACGGAAGGAAATGGAGCGGGTGAAGGGAATCGAACCCTCGTGTGAAGCTTGGAAGGCTTCCGTTCTACCATTGAACTACACCCGCGTCCAACGCGCACATCCTAGCAGCCCGCCCCGCCGGGCGCAATGGTCTTTGACGCAACCGGCCGCAAATCCGCCTACACCACCGCCGTCCGCACGCGCGATTCCAAGGCCTGCTGGAGCGGCGCCGGCATGCGCTGCGGCTTGCCCGTGGCGTCGGTGCAAGCATGGACCGTGACGCCGGTCACCAGGGTCTTGCCCGTGTCGGCGTTCACGATGTCCGCGGCGAAGGTGACCTTGATCCGGCTGACTTCCTCGATCCACATCTTCACCACGACGCGGTCCTCGAACCGCGCCGCGCCGCGATACTGCAACCGGGCCTCGATCGCCGGGAGCAGGACGCCGCCCTCGATCAACGCGACAAACGGATGCCCCAGCCCGCGCAGCAGTTCGTTGCGCGCCGCCTCCAGCCAGTCGAGGTAGCGCGAGTAATAGACGTGGTTGCCCACCGTGCAATCGCTGGCGGCCACGCGCAGCGGAAGTTCAAAGACATGCGTTCCGGACATGCCCGCAGGGTAAGCGCCGCCCCCGGCGGTCACAAGGAGAAGTTGGCAGTACGACTTTTGTCGCCCTGTTTTCTGTTTGTGTCCTCCCCCGCCGCGTCCTACGCTGGGGGCTGCTACGAACAGGAGACTCTCATGAAACTCATCGCCCGATGGAACTCGCCCCGTCACGCCGCCCTCGCCGTCCTGTGGACCGCCCTGCTCGCCCTCGCAGCGACGCCCCTCCGCGCGGCGGACACGGTCAACCAGGAGATCGCGCCCTGGGAGCCAGGGACGATGGACATTCACCAGGTCAGCACGGGGCGCGGCAACGCGGGCCTCTACATCTTCCCCGACGGCACCACGCTGCTCGTGGACGCGGGCGAGATCGAGCGCAAGACGCCCAAGCACACGCCGGACCGGCCCGACGGGTCGCGCCCGGCCGGTGAGTGGATCGTGCGCTACATCCGCCACGCGTTGCGGCACGACCCGAAGCCGGCGCTCGACTACGCGTTGCTGACGCACTTCCACGAGGATCACATGGGCGGGGTCACCAACACCCAGCCCCTGGCCGCCTCCGGCGCGTACCGGCTGACGGGCATCACGTGGGTCGGCGACCAGTTGCGCATCGGCAAGATGATCGACCGGAACTGGCCGTCCTATGATTATCCCACGCCGCTGGAAAGCCCGGTCATCCTGAACTACCGCGCGTTCGTGAAGTGGCAGGCGGAACACAACGGAGTGAAACCGGAGCGATTCGCCCCCGGCCGCAACGACCAGATCGTGCTCTGCCGCGACCCGAAGAAGTACCCGGCGTTCGAGCTGCGCAACGTGGGCGCGAACGGGGAAATCTGGACCGGCCAGGGCACCGCCACCGAGCACCGCATCCCGTCGCTCGACACGCTGCAGCCCAAGCGGCTGCCCGACGAGAATGTCTATAGCATCTCCTTCGTGCTGCGGTACGGCGGCTTCCGGTTCTTCAACGGCGGCGACCAGCCCGGCCTGCGCCCCAAGCAGCCCGACTGGTACGACATCGAGACGCCCGTCGCGAAGGTCGTCGGCCCGGTGGACGCGGCCATCCTCGATCATCACGGCTACGTGGACACCATGAACGAGTTCTTCGTCTCGACGCTGCGCGCCCGGGTCTGGACCGTCTCGGTGTGGGACGCCCATCATCCCACGCCCGGCGTCTGGGAACGGCTCTTCTCGGAAAAGCTCTATCCCGGCCCGCGCGATGTGTTCGCCCCGGATGAGCACGCGCAGGCGCGCGAGGACATCAAGGCGAGCGACCGCATGGCCAGCGGCCACGGCCACATCGTCATCCGCGTCGCGCCCGGCGGGAGCGAGTTCCGCGTCGTCATCGTGGACGACACCTCCGAGAGCCATCGTGTCACCAAGGTCTTCGGCCCGTTCAAGTCCAAGAAGTAAACGAACAGCGAAGGCGGGATGACCGGAAGTGCGTGAAGGAAGGGAATGGGAGCCTTTCGGCAGACATAATGTAGGCCACGTCCCCTGACGTGGCGATCGTTGAATCTGTAGCGGCGGTCTGTGACCGCCGGTCCATCGCATGGGTGAAACGATTCGGCGGTCAGCCCCGAAAGCGTTCGGGGTCACAGACCGCCGCTACAGTTGGATTCAACCCCAACAACCATCCTGCAAACCATCAGACCCGCACTCTCAGAGTCATCACATCTCCCATAACCGAAACGTCTCGAATACGAGATGGCGCACTGTGTACCCGGCGATTCGCCTCCTCCACCCCAACGGGGTGGACATCGTTCAGCCCGGCGTTGGCCGGTTCACGTGAAACGTGACAAGTCTCCGGCCTACGCCGGGTCGCAACCACCCAATGCCTTTCTACCCCGAAGGGGTTGAATCCTGCGCCGCGGATGGGATTCAACCGCTTTCAGGGTTGAAAATGCTTGTTGGATGATGACCCGGGGTAGGCCGGCGGACCGACCAACCCCGGGCTGAGCGATGGAATCCCTTCAGGATTCCCGGAAACGCTTCCGTTTCACCAAACCTTCTCACCCAAAAACAAAACGTCTCAAATCCACGAATCCACCAACCATCCGGCAAACCATCAGGCCCACACCCCTTGCGCCCCGCATCGATTTTCCCATGCGGGTGGCCCCGATGTTTGTCCCGGGACGCGTCGCGCAACGCGCCCACCGTCATGTCGCTGTCAAAGATC
>CAZAAF010000501.1:0-3871 GCA_964482575.1 uncultured Verrucomicrobiota bacterium
AGGATCTGCACCTGACGGGCGACTGGCAGGCGACGATGCTTCTGACCGTCCAGGGCGTGGCGTACTATGTCGTGAGCCTGCCGGCGGGCATCCTGGCCGACAGGATGAGCCGCAAGCGGCTGCTGACCATCGGCTCCTTCATGAACGCGCTGGCCATGCTCGGCCTCGCCTTTGCGCCGAACTACGCCTGGGCCATCGTCTGGATGGTGGTGGCGGGACTGTTCGGCAGCTTCTACCATCCGGCGGCCACGCCGCTGATGGTGGCTTTGTTTCCCGAACGTCCCGGCTGGGCGGTGGGTCGCGCCGCAATTGGCGCGGCCTTCGGCTTTTTCATCGCTCCCCTTTACGCCGGCTGGCGCGCCCAGACGGCCGGCTGGCGGCAACCGTGTCTGGAGCTGGCCATCGCCGGCATCGTCGCCACGATACTGTTCCATTTCCTGGCCCGCGAGCCGCACGATGCACCGCACGCCACGGAGCGCGCGGCGGAGCATCGGACCCGGCATCAATGGAAGATGCTGCTGGGTGTGGCGCTGATAGCCCTGGCGTTCAGCCTGCGCGATTTCGGCGCCTCGGGCATCACGACGTTCAATTCACTTTTCCTGCAACGCGGTCTGGGTTTCGATGTGGAGACCACCGGCCGGCTGCTCGGCGTGATGTTCCTGACCGGCATGTTGAGCAACCCGCTGCTCGGCGCGCTCAGCGACAAACGCCGTTTCCTCGCCGGCACGGCCACCATTCTCTGCACGGCGGTGTTTGCCGTGTTGATTCCGTGGGCGCCGCGCGCGTGGACGTGGCTCACGCTGAGCCTTTACGGCTTTTTCACACTGGCCACCTACCCCATCATCGAGGCGGCCCTGATGGAAAGCGTTCCCGACGTGCTGCGGGGACGGACGTTCGGGGTGTTCATCACCGTGGCCGGCACGATTTCCAGTTTCGCGCACTGGGTCATGGGCAACGTGGCAGACTCCCTGCAGCAGCGGGCCGCCGCCACGCACAGCGCGCTACTGGCCACCGATTTCGCGCCCTGGTATGCGATTCTGGCCCTGCTGATTGCCGCGAGTGTCCTGGGCGTCCGCGGCATCCGATGGTTGCAGACGATTCAATCCGCGCCGTGATCAGTCAGGAACCGGCCTTCCGGCCGGCGTCCTCGCTTCAGCTCATCCCGCTCAACGTCTTCACCAATTCGGCCCGGCGGGCCGGTGCGAAAACCTCGGGCGGTTGCGCATCCAGGAAATCGAGACGGTGCTGCAACCCGCAGCGGTTGGCCACCTGGATGGCGAGACCGGGACGCGCGTTCGCCTCCAGGATGACAGGGCCGACGTGGGCATCGAGAACGAAGTCCACGCCGATATAGCCCATCTCCAGGGCTTCCGCGAGATGCTGCGCGGCTTCGAGGAGCTTGTCCCAAAACGGAACCCGCAATCCGTTGATCGAGGCGCCGGTGTCCGGGTGCTCCGTGATGATGCGATCCTTGCAGACGCCGCCATACGTTTCGCACGTGCGAAGATCCACCGACGCGGCAACCGCCCCCTGATGGAGATTGGCGCGGCCGCGCGACGCGCGCGTCGGCAGGCGCACCATCGCCATCACCGGCACGCCGCGGTAGAGAATGATGCGAACATCCGGCGTGCCGCCCACCGCCACGCGCTCAAACACGGTGTGGCGGATGATGCGCTGCTCGATGATGGCCCGGTCGTGCTGGCCGGCCAGCGAGTACAGGCCGGAAATCACAGTGGAGAGGTGATACCGCACGTCGGGCAACTCCAGCGTCTCGCCGCCGGACGTGTGGAAGGTCTCCCCGTCGTGTTTTGCCACGACGATGATGCCGCGCCCCCCGCTGCCGCTGGCCGGTTTGATGACGAACTGTTGCTGGTCCCGCACACAATCGGGAAACCCGCGAATATCCCCCTGCCGTTCGATGATCGCGTAGGTGGTCGGCACGGGAATGCCGCGCGCTTCACAAAACGTCTTGGTCAGAAGCTTGTCATCCACGCGGGGATAATGGGAGCGCGGGTTGACCGGGAGCACGAAATCGGCATTGCGGCGGTTGATGCCCAGGATGCCGCGCGCACGCAACTCGGCCGGGGTTGCCGGCATTTTCAGGAAGGGCCTCATGGGCGTGAAGGTCCCGAGGCATCGCGGGGTTTGAAGTCACGGAATCGCCACAACTCCGTCAGCCGGTAGCCGGTGTAGCGGCCCATCAGGACCAGCACGGCGATGGTGAACAGATGCGCCTCGGGGAACAGGAACAGGAACCGACCCACCGCCGCCCAACGCAACACGAGGTAACAGCAGACCGCCACCGCCACCGTCCCGGCCAGCAACTGCAGCGCAAAAAGCACGCTGTCTTCCTCGCTCGTCAGATAAAACCGCTCGATGGTCATGGTCAGGATGACCATGGGCAACAACACCGCCTGGGCCCCGGGTGTCAGATGCAGATAATCCAGGAGGGAGACACACAAGATGACGCACAACACCACCAGCGTCAGCACCACGCTCAACCGGGGCACCATCAAGAGTTTCAGCCGGTCCAGCAACGACCGGCTGACCAACCCGAGCGCGGTCACCAGCACGAAAACGAAAATGCCGGTACGCCAATCTGCAAAGACAAAGCTCAGCGCGATCAACGTCGGGGTGAACGTGCCAAAGGTGCGGATGCCTACCATGGTCCGGAAGAAGGCCGTCACCAACCCGCCCAGCGGCAACAACAGGATCAGCGACAATACATCATGCATTTCCAGCGGCAGCCGGGTCAAATCCACGAGCCCCAGCAGGCTGCGATGTTTCGAGCGCGACGCCCCGGGCCCCGGTGGCAGGCGCACGGCCGAAACACGGGATTCCAGGCGGCTGCCGCGCGTGATGCGCACGATGTCACCGCCATCCCGGCGCACGGTGAGGTAATTGTATGGCAGTTCGCGCGCATACCCGTTCACCGGCTCGAACGGCTCCCACCGGCGACCGTTCCAGATTTCGACCCAGGCGGACGGCTCCAGGGTTTCGGCTTCGCCGACGATAAATCCAGCCACCACTCTTGCCGGTGTCTTGTTCGCCCGGCAAAGCGCCACCAGCGCCCGCGCACACCCGAGCGGCGAACCGGACTTGATCCGGAGGGCCGTGGCGGCATCCGCAGGCGCATTCTCATCGCCGGCCTGGACCTGGGTGTGACAGTAGTCGAACAACCGCTTGACCAGATCGCCGGGCGACGGCGTCTCGCCGCGGATCTCTTGCAGCGTGTCGGCAACCGACGGGCTCTCCACCTGGATCCATTTGTCGCTGCGCAGACACTCCGCGCGCGTCTGGGCGGTCAGGCTCGTATCCGCCTCATAAGAACTGAACCGCGCGCGGCGGCTCAGATTCTGCTCCCCGGCGTGCTGCGTCAGCCAGTCGATTTCCCGCGATTCCAACAACGGCGAGCGGAGCCGTTCCGGCCTCATATCCAGATACCGGATGGACTGCCGGAACACCCGGCAATGCGGGTTGTCGAAAGGGAACGCCAGGCTCAACCGCGCGCCCGCCTGGTCTGCCTGGAACCGGACCGTGTAGGTAAGCCGCCACAGGCTCTCGCCGCTGGCAAGCCGCTGCGCATCATGTGTGCGGATACGCAAGCCGATGCAACTCAGGCCGATGACCACGAGAATCCCGGCCGCAACGCCTACAACCCGGTTGATATGTTGAAATACGCTCATGGTCCTGTGGCATCTACTGTGGCTGACGAAGCAGTTTCGGCCAACCACAAAAGCACCCCTCACCGCGCCCAGGACGGCAGATGCTTCTCCATGTGGCGGAGCTGACGGTTCGCCAGCGGGTACTCCGGACAGTATTGGGCCACCAGCTCCCAGAACCGGCGGGAATGGTTCATTTCCTGAAGATG
>CAZAAF010000502.1:0-3864 GCA_964482575.1 uncultured Verrucomicrobiota bacterium
GGGAGCCACCCGGGCGTCCAATCTGACGCGCCAACTGCTCATGTTCAGCCGTCGATCCGTGCTGGAGATGCGGCCCCTGGACTTGAATGAAATCGCGGCGGGCCTGCTCAAGATGCTGGGGCGCCTGCTGGGCGAGCATATCGATCTCGTCTTCGAGCCTGTTAGCCAATTACCAGCCGTGGAAGCCGATGCCGGAATGATGGAACAGGTCCTGATGAATCTGGCGGTCAATGCGCGCGACGCCATGCCTCGAGGCGGGCAGATCACCATCACCGTCGAACCGGTTGAGATTCATTCAGACCAAGCCGTGGCACATCCCGACCGGCGCGAGGGCCTTTTCGTTTGCCTGTCCGTGGCCGACACCGGTCACGGCATGGATGAGGCAACGCTCAAGCGGATCTTCGAACCCTTTTACACCACAAAAGAACAAGGCAAAGGAACGGGTTTGGGGCTGGCCACCGTTTATGGCATCGTGGCCCAACACCGCGGATGGATGGAAGTGGAAAGCCAGATGGGCCGCGGTTCGAAGTTCAGTGTCTTCTTGCCAGCCTTGGAAATCCCGCCTGTGACGAAAGAGCCGGATGGCAAACAACCGGTCCCGAACGGTCATGAGACCCTGCTGGTGGTGGAAGACGAGGAGAACCTGCGTTGGAATTTGGTGCAGGTTTTGCGCAATCTGGGCTATCAGGTGCTGGAAGCCGCCAATGGCCGGGAAGCCCTGGTCCGGTGGAAAGACCATCGCCAGGATATCGACCTGCTACTGACTGACATGGTCATGCCGCAGGGCATCACGGGACTGGAACTGGCCGAAAGTCTTCGGGAAGAAAAACCGGCTTTGAAAATCATTATCACCAGCGGTTACAGCGAAGAGATTGCCACGCGTGGAACAGATGCCATCGGCGGCATAGTCTATCTGCGCAAGCCCTACCAGATATCCGTGCTGGGACAAACCGTACGGGGCTGTCTGGACAGCACGAACCGCTGAAAGCCTCGAAATCGAAGTCTGCATCCCACCCCTTGCTCCGGCTGCCGGTCAAGTTGTCGCCGTCGTTTTACGGTCACTTCGTCTGCAACGTCCGCAAATCAACGTCGGGACGGCGGCTGTAAACCTCCGCACGCGCGGACAAGGCGTCGAACCCGAGGAAATATCCCGTTGACGCGGCGTTCTTGCCCACGCACTCCAACCGCAAGACATGGTCACCGGCTTTCAACGTTTGCCTGCCCAGACGGTGGGAGGACGGCGTTACCGCGGGTGCATAGAGGTTCAGCGTGGCCAGCGGCTGGCCATCCAGTTTCAGCCGGTAATTGCCATAATCCCAGGAGTGCAGGAACTGGCCGATCAACTCAACCGTTTGTTCTTTGTCGACGGTAAAGGGAATCTCCACCCATCCCTTGTCGTTGCCAGGGGTAAAGAACAATTGTTTGCCATCGGTGGTTCCGCCCACCTTTTGCATCTTCACGGGATGGTCCGAATGCCGGACCTTGTCCACCATCTTCCACCCCACCAACAGATTCGTGTCGCGAAAAGGAAGCCGGTCCACTCCCGCCGGCAGTGCCGGCCAGGGTTTGTGGGGTTCGGTCTGATACCAAAAAGCGACGGATGACATCAGGTCGTCGCGTTCGATAAAACCGCTCTGGGTTTTGTCGGGGAAGACCTGAGACCCCTTGTGTTCGATTTCCGTCCGCAGAGACTTCTTGAAAGCGATGGGGTCCGGAATGTGGAACCGGTATGCCGTGCCACGATCCCCCGTCCGATAGCCCTCCCAAAGCGGGGTTCCGTAAAAAGGGCCATCCTGCTGGCGAAACCCCCAACCGTCGCAGAAATAGTCTTCCGTCCCGGTGCCCCGCAACCGCGGCTCCTTTTCACCGTCGATGAAGAAAAAGTCATCGCCCTCGCCATACCAACCGGGGGACACATGATACACGCTCTGGACGGTGCCCACGTACTGCCCGCGCCCTGCGATGTCGGCCAGGAGATAATTTCGTCCCATGATGCACGGGTATTCCTGCCGGTACATGGCATGGAAATGCAGGCTGTCGGCCGGCAGCGTTTTGTGTTTCTGCCAGTCAATATAATAATAGAATGCATGGCAAGGCTGCTCGCTCTCGTTGGTCACGGTAATACGGGCCGACTTGTGGAACGGCATCGGCCAGTAGCAATTGCGACCGCGACCGTTGGACGTGACGCGGATCGGCAGCGAGGTGAACGGCTGGTCCACCCCATGGCCCATGCCAAAAAAATCCCCCACCGGACACTCCACGCTGGGGGTCGCCTCACCGTCCCAATACATCCGCAGGGTGAGCAGCCGACTGTAGTTGGGCGCCGGATGGCTGATGGTGAACCAAATGTGCACAATCACCCCCGGCCCTTTCAACTCGGCCAGGGTGAGCGTACCGCCCGGCGCAATGGGCCGTGCGTCGCCGTTGCCGTTTTTCCAGTTGGGGTCGGACGATGACGCCCGCATGGTTTCAAACGTGCGGGCTTTCTCCAATCCCGCCAGCGGGTTGCCCGGTGAGAACAACTGCGCCGAAGCCGAAACAGTCCCCAACGCGAGCGCCAACGCAACACTCCAATACGTCATCTGTGTTTTCATGTTCATCCTTTCATCCAGCCTTTCTCCGAGGTCCGACGGTCCAAGCAATAACGCCGCACGGTTCAGGCGTCAAAACGGAACAAGCGCAGGAATCCGGTTGGATTGGCGAACACCTCCCGCGCCGAACCGAATCCGGCCTGGCGACCGATGTCGCACCACGTCGACGCCGTCTCCGGAAAATCACAGTCTTCAATATGTTTCGCTATCTGATCCCACTCAGCGGGCGTCAAGCCATCCCATACCGGCCGGTGCGTACGCGCAAACCGATCAAACCACGTGGCGTGATCCTCGCCCGGCAACCGGGTCGGCTCATAGAGCAGAAAAACTCCCCCCGGACCAACGGTCCTGCGAATGGCCCGGACCATCTGGCGCTTGGCCTCCGTGGCGAGGTGATGAATGGAGAGGCTGCACCAGGCGGCGTCCGCATGTCCGGGACGGTGCACCATCGCTTCCACAAAATCACGATGATCGAGATCCACGGCAAACGGCACGCCGACGAGATTCGCCGCCGCCAGGTCCAGGGCGGGTTTCGAGAGGTCGATGCCGTGGTAGTACGCCGCCTGCGTGCCCCTCAAGGCGTCCTTCATGATGTGGGCATCGCCGCAGGCAATGTCCAGGAACGAAAACGGCGACGCAAACACCTCATTCAAGGTCGTGTGGAGAATGGCGGCAATGGCGCGATGCGACATGCAATCGCCATCGATCATCTTTTGATACGTCGCCCATTGCTGCTGGAATTGCTTCAATGCGGCAGCATCCATCACCGCATGGCCACTGTGAAATCGATGGAGATGGACATTCATGAGATTTCCCGCCGCCACTCAGACGCGTTGGCCTTTCCTACCCACCACGGTGTAAGCCGTCAGCGACACTCGAAAGTTACCCAAGGCCGTTTCCCCGACTTGGCCGCTTATCCAGTCACATCCCTGAGCCGCCGACAACAGTTTTCGCTCAACCGCCTTCTGGACGGTCGCGCGCAGGTTATACACCTTGTCCGCCGTTTCGAAATCCGTGATCACAGAGACTCCGGTGTGGACGACCACATCCAGCAAGCCCGCCGCATGAAACAGGTCCGGCAACTCCCGGCCGATCCGGCTGTTGACAAACGCATCCCTCCAGCAACACTCGACACTCCGCGTCCCATCCTCCGCCTCGGACGCAATTGTGAAGGTTCCCCAGTCATTGTCATACGCCAACAGCCGCCCACCCGGCTCAAGAACCCGGACGAGTTCGGCAACGGCCTGGTGTGGCCCGGGGATGTGCTGGAGCA